>JAGDDM010000256.1 GCA_017958015.1 Abditibacteriota bacterium
ACGGATACCGCTTCGTCTATTACTCATTCCAATAATCTGTATTTCAACAATAGACGGGACTTTACTCCCGGCCCCGCTCCCGCCCCCGGTGACTTGTTCGGCGACCCCATGCTTGACCCGGTGACTTTCGCTCCCCACGAAAATTCCGCGGCCATAAACACCGGTATCGATGTGGGCTTGCCCTATAACGGCGGCACTCCCGACATCGGCGCCGTGGAATCCGATTCCCAAGCGAAACCGGGCGTTGTTGTGGCCCGCGCTCTGCGGCAGGGAAATAACAATCCCGCGGCAGGCGTTACGATTCACGCCGGAAATTATTACGCCGTGACCGGTGATGACGGCACGTGCAGAATCCCGGTGCCCGCCGGCGAGTGGGAAGTTTACGCCGACGGCGACAATCTTTCCCGATTCAAGCCCGTCGGTGACAGTCAAACCGTGACGGTGGAAAACGAGGGAACCGTGTCGGTTGATGTGTACGGCGAATATCAAAACAATACGTATTATGTTCATGCCGTAAACGGCAGCAATGAGAACAGCGGTTCGGAAGCGTATCCTTTCAAATCCCCGTGCTTTGCCGATAATAACCGGCTTTTGGAACCCGGCGATACCGTGGTTATATTGCACGGCGGTTTCGATCGGTATTCGGAATCCTCGCTTAAGTATTGTTCCGGAACCCCGGATAGCCCCATTACCTACAAAGGCTCGAGCGGATTCCGCGATTTGGTTATTGAGAATGTGTCGAATTTGGTGTTTGACGGCGTCGGTTTCAGTACATATTATTCGCAAGGTACGGCTTTGACGATTAACGGAGATAACATAGTTATCAAAAACAGCAGATTCTCCGGAGCGAGCGTGGGCGTTGATGTCAAATCGGGAACCGGGCTTGTAATTGACAATTGCCGTTTCGAATTTACCGTTAAGGAAGGCGGTATTCGGAAAGAAACCGCTGTTCCCGCTACTTTCACGCGAAACACTTTCTACTCCACCGGTGATTACGGAATGCTCCTTAGCGGCGAGAATACGGTTTATAACAATACATTCCGTCACATTCCCGTCGGAATCGAGGTGCTTTCCGGCAACACGGATGTGGCGAATACGATTATGTCCGGTTGCGAAAAGGGCTTTGTCTGCGGCGACGGCGCCGTACTGACAAACTCCCACACAATGTTTTACAACTGTGAAACTCCCGCCGCCGGCTGCGTTCTCGGCGAGAACACCCTCTACGACAATCCCAAGTTGGTGGATTTCGTTCCCGTACCCGGCTCTCCCGCCGTTGACGCGGGAAAGAATGTGGGCTTACCCTATAACGGAGCCGCTCCCGATTTGGGCGCGATTGAGTCCGAACAGAGCGAGTATGTCCGCGTAACCGACGACGTTTCGAATATCGAGGACGGCACTTTGGTCACCGTGGGCGAAGATTATGTGGTCACGCATACGGCGCCTCTGATACTTACCCGGGAAGACAGGTTGTTCGGCGTTTTGTGCGACGCGCATAATGACTGTTTTGGGCATGATCTCGGTAGTAACCTCGCGCTCGGCGACAGAATTGTTCTCAACGGCGTCGTAAAAGAAAACAGAATTCTCTACTTTGATATCACAAGCATACAATCGGGTGAGAAACTGAGACCTCTCGCCACATATACTCTCCTGAGACCATATACCCTGCAACGGGTATTCGGCAAGATAAAAGGATTGGCCGATATGGGCTATTCGGTAGATACGGGAAAAGAACGTGTGGTTGTATCAAACGTAGGCAGAGGATTCTGTCTCGGCGATATGGTTTGTGTCACCGGTGTGTTGTATCTCGGAAGAGTGTACGCGCGAACGGCGAACGATGTCTCCGTGACCCGAATGAGTGTTCTGCAGGCAAGTCTTTCCGGCGCCGCGGCGGCGTCCGGCGAGAGCAGCGTGGATTGCGAATTTAACGGCATTGTGCCCGCCGACAACGTTCCGGATACCTGGGGCAAAGCGTGGCTTGTGAACTTCAAAGGCGACGGCTCATCTTCAGTCAACTTCGTTTTCAAGAATTACAAGATGCAGCAGTTGACCATGCGTGTGAAGTTGAACGGAAAATACAGCGATTGGAACATCGCCCTTACCACCGGTTCGAGCTGTAACGGACCCTATGTCAACCGGTACGAAGACGGCGTGTACGAGTTCCGGTGGGAATTCCCGCTTAAGACTCTCGGCGCGAAAATCGAATTCAAACCGAAAACCGGCGCGGATCCCGACACGGATTATTCGGCTGTAATCACCGACGTTTATATCAATTAACGCGTATTTTCGGCTCCGGCTTAACCGCCGGAGCCGAAATTTTTTTTCAACTGTCGCGAAACAGCGACGGTTAAAACTTGACCCGATTTCCGATAATTGTTATCATTAAATTATTATGGTAGACAAAATGTTCGCTTTTTGGGTAGGTATATTGGAGGGCATCTTTAAGAATGTTCTCAACTGCGGCTGCAGCTGTGTTTCGCTGCTGATTCTCTTCGTTTTGGCTGTCTGCCTGTTGCCGGACTGCGGTTCGGAGGAGCGGGAGCCGGAGCCGCCGGAGCCGGTTATGACCGGGCAGGTCTGTGTTCCGGGGCAAAGCGGAAGCCCCTTCGCTGTTGAGGGGTGGACTTTCACGGTTTCCCCGCCGAAGAAGAGCGTCTACGCCAACGGCTACGTGCGGAACCTGACTTCCGAGGACCGGAAGGTGGCGGTTACCGTCAAGGCCTTCTCCCCAACGGGCAAGCTCATCGACGCCAAGGAGTCGGAAGAAGTCATCGTGCGGGCCGGTGAGCGGACCTGGACTTTCGCCTGCCCGGAAGTCCCCGACGACAGCGACGACGTCATCAAGACGGCCGTTGTGTCCCAAGTGAGGTACTGATATGAAAACTTTTAATCGAAGAAGCGGATTTTGCGCGTTCCTGTTGGGTTTCGCTTTGTTTGCGGGCCTTGTGATTCTGATTCTCATGCTGGCTACCGACAACGCCAAGAAAGATGCCGACATAGCCCGGCTGAACAAGAAGCCGGTGGCAGAGGCGGAGGTCGAGGAAGATGTTCGGGAAGAACCGGCGCCCACTGACGAACATGAGATGAAGCTGGAAGAGACGAAACGCATGGCCGACGAGCGGGAAGATCTCTATTTCGTGGCGCCTCAGGACGGCTCATACGCCAGTAGCAAGTCAAAAGAGAAGAAGTCGGAAAAGAAAGAGGCGAAGAAGGGAACCCCCAAGGAAACCCCCAAGCAGCCGGCGAAGAAATCTCCGGAACCGCCCAAGGCCGCCGCTTCCGCGCCCGCTCCGACCAAGGCGCCGTCGGAGCCGCAGGTGGTTCTTAACGACGACGATATCGTCATCGACAAGGCTCCGGGGACGGACGTTCCGCCGCCGGAGAAGGTGAGCGGAAGAATGCCCGAGGAGGATCCGGCGGCGGCGGAGCCCCCGAAACCGGATTATCCCAAGGACCCGGGCACTCCCCATTACGGTCCCGGCAGGTCGCCCCATACGGGTCTGCCTTTGCGGAGATAGAACATGAACAGACTTGAGGAACTGGAGGCCATGCGGGAGCTCTACGAAGCGGGCTACATGACCGAGGAGCAGTTCGAGAAAAAGAAAAAGGAAATATTCGACGCGCCGGACGAGGATTTCGACGACGCCATCAACGACGCGCTGCGGAGCGAGGGAAATATCGACCCCGTGACGGAGTACGACTATTCCGCGCCCTCATCCCACAGTCAGGCGAAGACGAGCAACGCCGTGCTTGTGATAATCGCCGTTATGGCGGTGGCGCTGGCGCTGTGTGTATCTCTGATTATGGGCAAGGTTCGGACGCTCTTTGACGCGCCTCGGAGTTTGCCGGAAGTGAGCGAGCCCGTTGAGACGCCTTCGGCTCCGGTTCCGGATGAGGAACCGGCTGAGGAAAGACCCGTTGAGCGGAAGCCCGCGGAGAAACCCAAGCCCCGGGCGGAAGGCGCTTTCACTCGGGGGCTGGCCGTCTATTCCGTGAACGAACCCGTCTGCGACGGCAAGCGGGTGGCGGTCACCGGACTTTTGGAGAACACCTCCGGAATGAACTTCGACGACGTCAGCGTCAGAGCCGAGCTGCGGGAGGACGGCAGAGTCGAAACCGCCGCCAATTTCTTCTCCGTGGCCAACTTCAAAAACGGCACCAAGCGGTACTTCGAGGCGGTGGCGTACACCGATATGACCGATCCGGAAGTGCGTATCACCCGGGTTCACGGCACAAACAACCGAATCCGGGAGGGACTGGTTGTCACAAGCTGCGAGGTGGTGGGGGAGAACGTCCGCACCGGCACCGTCAGGAACGACTCAAACCGCACATACGACAGCGTCCATATCCAGTTCGACGTTTTTGACGACGAAAACATTCGGGTGGGCTACGCCGAGGACACCGTGGAGAACCTCCGACCCGGCGCCACCTGGGTCTACTCCGTGGAGTACTCCTACGGCACCGACCACCTGAACGAAAAACCCAACGACCTCTACGCTTGGCCGAAAGGAGCCAAATGGGAATAGGTTTCGGGTTTTAGGTTATCAGGTTATTAGGTCAGGTGTTGCCTACGGCAACGATTATACAAACTCACATCGCGAAGTCGATTGTATAACAAATAAAGGAGAACGATATTGGATAACAAGTTTGAACAACTGCAAAAACTGGCGGAGATGAAGAAAGAGGGACTCCTGACGGATGAAGAATTCGCTAAAATGAAAGCGGATTTGTTGTCGGATGATAATTCCGTTAATGAAGAGAAAAAGGAAGAGAAAAAAGAAGAACCGAAGTATGTTTCGACCGCTCACGCGAAATCACCGGCGTCGAGCTCCGGAAAGAAACAGGAACCTTTGTTCGCGAATATGGATGATAACGACAGGCGTCCCTATAAGGCACCTCCGGAACCGAAGAAAAACAATGTCACCTGTCTCGGACTTATTTCGGCAGCGGTGTTTGTTCTCGTCATATCGGGAATTTTCGGCTCGATCTTTGATGGTTGCGGCAGCACTCTGAGCACACCCTCATCGTATGAAAGCAAAGATGACCTTTCATCGCTGTTGGATACTTCCGAACCGGAATTCGAGATTGTCGGAGATGTGAAAATAAGTTATTCGAGCGGCGGTGATATGATTCACATATCGGGGAAAGTCATCAATAAGTCCGAGAAAAAGGCGAATGCGTCGATTAATTATAAGCTTTACGATTCCGAAGGCAACGTTATCGGTACCGCGTCGGGTTATGTCTTTGATGTAAACGGTGGTGAAACCGCTTTGTTTGAGGCCAGTGAGTTTCTCAAAAACGAACCCGCAAAATACAAACTCGATTCGATAGACGCGTATTTTACAAATTAATTAACATTTAACAAAAGCACCTCTTGCCTTGCGGCAAGGGGTGATGCTTTTTGTAAGAGACACAAAAAAACAGGTTCCGCGAACATTGCGGAGCCCGTTTTTTTGATTGCGATATTATTTGCGAACGCGTCTCTTGAGAGCGAAAGCGGACACAAGACCCATGGCGGCGTACGCGTAGGAAGCCGGTTCGGGAATTGTGGTACTGAGCTTGATGACCGTGGCGTTCTCGAGACCCGCGATATCCGCTCCGTTGAAACTGACGGAGTAGATCGGATTGCTTCTGCTCAGGTGCTCGTCGTCCCAGACGAAGGAACCGATAAGATGGTTGTCGCGGAATACGTACCAAGTCTGGCCAAGCAGCGGTTCGACGAAGTCGGCGGTGCTCCAAACGTTGAACGTGATGTCCGTATTGACTTCGGGATCCGGCACGAAGACGGCGTAGTAGATGTCTTCGAAAGCGTTGGATGTGTTCACGTTGCTGACATAGAGGCCGTCCACGTTTCCGCCGTTTTCGGGAAGCGGTCCTGTGGGAAGGTTGCCTTCTTCATCGAGAAGCGCGACTATACCGAAAGGAACCGGCATTGTCATGTACGGAACAGGTTCGTTATCTTTCGCGTTGGAGTAGGTAACGGTGTTGCTCATGGCTTTGGTACCCGTGGCGCCGACAAGAATTACGGCTGTGCCGTCAACGGCCGCTGTGGCTTCGTTGTAGTCCTTGATCCAACCCGCGAATACGGAACTTGCGGTTACGGCTATGAGAGCCGCGACGAAAATGATTTTCTTCACTCTTTTCACCTCCTTTTCTTTTGGGGTAATGGTTTATTAAATCGGTCGTATTACACCGTAATACATAAAACCTCATATATATTATACTATATTTTTCGGAACGAATACAACCCCAAAACAAAAAAATCGCCGAAAAATCGGATTTTTTCGTAAAAAACGCAAAAAAAAACGAGCTCCCCGGGAGATGTCGGAACTCGTTTTTTTAATTGCAATATTACTTGCGAATGCGTCTCTTGAGACCGAAAGCGGAAACAAGACCCATGGCGGCGTACGCGAAAGCGGCCGGCTCGGGAACTTCGGTTTCGGGCTCTTCGGGAGCGGTGGTGCTGAGTCTGAGGACCGCAGCGTTAGTCATACCGGCGATGTCGTTCACGTCAAACGCGTAGGTGTACATCGGGGTAGCCTTCTTGGTGTGATCACCGTCCCAAACGAAGGAATCGACATAATCACCGTTGACGTAGACGTACCATTCCTGACCGATCAGATTCTGGACGTTAGCGGCGTTGGCGCCCCAAACGTTGAAAGAGAGAGCCGGAGTGATTACGGGGTCATCAACGTAAACGGCGAAGTAGATATCGTCGAACGTATATTCCGTGGACAGGAGTCTGAGATAAAGATCGGACGCGTCCTGGGGAGCGTTTTCGTCCTTAAGCAGAGCAACGATACCGAAACTTCCGTTCATGAGCTGGTAAGGAATCGTGCCGTTCTGAACGTTGGAGTAGGTCGCGTTAACATTCATGAGACCGCCTTCACCGGTAGGACCGGCAAGGATTGTGGCGGTGCCGTCAATGGCGGCGGTAGCCTCGTTGTAGTCCTTGACCCAACCCGCGAATACGGAACCCGCTGTTACAGCGATGAGAGCTATAACGAACATAAACTTTTTCATTGTGTTTCACCTCCTTTCGTGTGAGATTTCGTTTCTTGACGAACGGTTGTATTACACCGTAATACACAAAGAAACCTATACTATATTATACAACATATTCAAAAAAAGATACAGCCCCAAAGGGGCAAAAAAACAAAAAATTTCGGTTTTTTTCCGAAAAGTGGACAATTTTTTCGAATTGGGTTATAATAATTTATCTTACGAAAGGAGAACGCGGCATGAAAATTCGCGAGGCTGTAGGTTATATCATCGGCGGTTTGGTTACTTTCGTCCTGGCTTGGACGTATTGCGGCGGCGGCTACGAGGCCGTGGAAGCGGTCAAGTATCCCCGTCTGTCTTTCGGTGTGGCCAACAGTCACGCGCCGGTAAACGTTCCTCCCCAGGAGTTTGACTCCAACAAAGTTGTTGTCCACGTTGTGGGCGCCGTCAAGAATCCGGGCGTGTACACTTTGAACCGGGCCGCCAGAGTCGTGACCGCGGTAAACGCCGCCGGCGGCACCACCAAGGACGCGGACACATCCATGATAAACATGGCCCGCCGCCTCGAGGACGGCGAACAGGTCCGCATTCCGAGCAACAGGCCTCAGGAAGCCGTCATGGGCTCCGCGCCCGTAATGTCCTTCTCCTCCGTAGCCTCCGGACAGAAAGTCATAGCCAAAGTCAACATCAACAAGGCCGGAGTGCAGGAACTGGACACCCTTCCCGGCATCGGCCCCGCCCTCGCTCAGCGCATCATCAACTACCGCAACTCCGTGGGCAGATTCAATTCCCCCAACGAACTGGTGAACGTCAGCGGCATCGGCGAGAAAAAACTGGCCGAAATACTGCCCCACGTAACCCTATGAAACGCGGCTTCACCCTCATAGAACTCCTCTGCGTCATCGCAATCATCGCCGTTCTCGCGGCGATTCTTTTTCCCGTGTTCCACTCCGCCAAACAGGCCGCCATGCGCTCCGCCTGCGCCAACAATCTGCGCCAGCT
>JAGDDM010000257.1 GCA_017958015.1 Abditibacteriota bacterium
CGAAAGTTATCTTCATCTGAGTTTAACGAGTACTCCTTCGGGAGGAATGTTCACGGTCTTGTTCACGCCGCTGCCGGTGATGTTCACCCGTCTGTTGGTGACGTTAATTGTATATTTCTTGCCGCCGTAGGTAAGGTTTTTAACCCCGGCGTGTCTCAAACGAGTGGGAACGTGGGGTCTGAAATAGATTCCGTCGTGGCGGGATTCCATACCCATGATTCCGTAGATGAAGGAGGCGCCAACCATGCCGCTTTCCGGGAAGGGCAAATCGGTGCCCACCTGCCAGCCGTTTACCTCGCCGTGCATGAGGGGAGATCCGCCGCAGAGTTTGTCGTCCTCGTTGAAGCGGTCGAGAATCTCACTGAGACGCTTGTAGGCGTTGTCGCCGCCGAGGTATCTGCACCGGGCTATGATGTCGAAGCCGCTTGTGTAGAGAATAGCGCCGCCGTTTTCCAGGTGCATGCCGTATTGCTGCCGGGGAATCTCGCCGGTGCCGTTCATGTACCACCATTCGGAGGCGTCCTCGGTGTTGGCTCTGGGGGCGAACACGAAAGCGGAGTATGTATCCGCCTTGCCGGACGCGGTGACGCCGTTTTCCATCCAGTCGTAAATGCGCTTGGCCTTGGCCTCGTCGCCGCATCCGTAGGCCAGAGCCTCCATGTTCACGTACGTGAATCCGTAGTCGTGAACCTCGCCGTTCTTGTCGATACAACCGATGTAGCGGCCCTTCTTCTCGTCCCAGAAAGTTTTCTCGAAGCGCTCCATACAGCGTTTAACCACCGCTTCGTATCCGGCGGCTTTGTCGTTGTTGCCCAGATATCTCTCCGCGCCGGCCAGGTGCTCCATAGCCACCTTGAAGTAGATGTTCTCGTAGGCGGAGGTGCCGCCGAAGGGAAGATCGTCCCAATAGTTGGAGGCGATGTCGTACTTGGTGCCGCCGTGGTCCTTGTCCGGCATGACGATAAGGCCGTCCTCGCCGTGAAGGTCCTTCAGCAGGAACTCCGCCGCCTTTTCGATTCTGCCGATGTTTTCCTTAAGAAAATCATCATCTCTTGTCCACTCCCACATGCGGCAGAAAGAGGAAATCTCGAAGGCGTTCACAACGAAGTGGCGGGTGTCGTAGACGTCGTTGTCCGGGAAGGGCCAACCCAGTCTGTTGCCCCAGGTGTAGACACTGCCCTCATCGGTCATTCTTGCGCCGCCGATAAGGCTCTTCCAATGAGCGAGGAAGAAGGGTCTGGAATGCCAGAAGTGAATGAGGCTCATCCACTCGTACCAGTCGCCGGAAACGCCGGACAGCGAGGGCCAGGCGTAGGCGAAAGAGTAGAAGATATCGTTCATTGACTTGTCGAAGTCCTTGTCGGCGGTGAAGAACACCGGGTAGTAGTCCGGAACCTTTTCCGAATGGGGAACAACGGTCATCTCGAACTTCTTGCCCAGAGTCATTATCATATGGTCCTCAAGCTGTTTCGTGTCGAGAGTAAAGGTACCGGTTGTGAAGCGGAAATCGTCTCTGTCGTTGCCCATTGCGTCGAAGTACTCCTCGGCGGTAAAGGACAAAGGCGTGGAAGACACCCGCTTGAAATAGGCTATGGGCAGATACTGGCCCATGTCGCTGATGAAGCGGTAGAAGGGAACGAACTTGGGATTGCTTATGATATACCCGTCCTTGGGGAAAATCGTCTCCATGTGCCAAGAGCAGTCGCCGCCGGGCACGGAGCAAATCATTTTGTTACCCTTCAGGGTGACTTTGAACTCCGACTTGACGGTCTCACCCACACGGAGTTGATAGGCGAAGGTTCCGGCGGTCTTTTTGCCGTTTTCATAGTGGAAACCCTCGGTTTTGCTGTCCAGATACCAGCCCACGTTGCCCACCGGTTCGCTCATCTCGATAAAGTAGGTGCCCGGTTCCAAAGCGCCGCAGGCAAGGAGCTCTCTTGAGTTGTCGCCGATGTTCTCTATGCTCCGAGCGGCCACCACGGGACCGTCGATACTGCCCTTGCGGAGCCGCAAGGTGGCGCCGGAACCCACGGTGATGTATGTGGGAATATCCATCTCGATGCCCGTGAGCAAACCGGAATCGAAACTTATCTCCTGACTGAGAACCGTGCCCTTTTTGAGGCCCACATTGCCCCTTTTCTCCATGTGGGAGATGATTCGCTCCACGCCGGAGAGGTCGATATTCTTGATGGTGGCGCTTGTGCCGGATATCACCGCTTCCCGCTGACCTTGGTCCGCCACAAGACCGGGATAGATTCCCGTGGCCACGGTGTAGCCGTAGTTGCCCTTGCCGGAGGAGTCGGTCCGCACATCGACAATGTAGCCTTTGTCGATTATAACGGAGAAATAGCCGTTTTCCAGTTTGGTGATGTCGGCGCTTGCGGAAACCGCCAACGCCGCCAGGGCGAGAATAAAGAGTTTTTTCATGACGAAACCTTTCTGTGTTACTCTATCACTATTCCGCAGAGGGAAGCGTCTTTCGCTCCCTTCGCTTTGATTTTAATGTTGATGAATCCGTGACCGTCGGGACTTACGTCCTCGATACGAACGTCCGCGGCGGTGTTGGTCTTGCCCGCCCGTGACGCCGGGTCCATATCGCCGTAGGTGAGTTTGCCGTTCACGTATATATCCATGGGCCGCTTGCCGAGCGTCTTTTCGGATGTCTCCGCGAACTTGAGGCACACATCGTAAAGCCCGCTCGCCAAAGGAATCTTATATTCAAGCACCTTACCCACCGCGGCGGAGCGGTAGATGTCCTGATCCAGGTGCGTGGGCGTTGCCTGCTCGATATGCTTATAGGTGGAGTCGTCGAAGTCCGCCCGGCCCTCGAAGCTGAGGGGAACAAGGGTCTCCGCCCCTTCCCTTGTGGGAGTGTAAACGCCCTTCCGGTCGTCGCCCCGCCACACACGTCCGTAGGTGTCCACGAAGAGCTCGCCGCCGCAGTTGATACGAACAATATTCGCGTGCTCCGGAACCACCTCAAGGGCCTTCACCATTGCTTCCTTCGTGAGCATATCCGGCTCATAACCGCCCTTGAAATTAATGACGATATTGCCCTCTTTATCCGGCACAACGTAGCGGACGAGGCGGTCGTAAGGCTTGCCGACACCCCGAGCGGCTTGGGCAATATCAACGTTCGTCATAACCTCTTTGTTGTTCACGGTAACGGTGACGGGTCTGGCGAAATGCCGGTCGAATTGTGTCTCCGCGAACATAAGGCGAACGAGATAGGTGCCGGGTTTCGCCGGGATGCGGTATGTGAAATCCGTTCCCTTGCGTCCCTTGGCGTAGAGGGCATCAATCTTACTGCCGCCGAAGCAGACTCTGCCGCCGGTGAAATACCTGTCCTTGCCCCACACATTGCCGAGGTTGTCTTTGTAATCCTCGGAGGAGCCGCAGAGAATACGCACCGTGTCCGCCTTTGCCTTTTCGCCAACCGCGTAAACGATTCTCGGTATCCAAGCAATAATATCGTTCTCCGGAGAGGAGCCCTTGCCGACAACGAATCGGAGCTTGTCGCCCTTTTCGATATCCACCCACAGGTCGTGGAAAACACCGTCAAGGGTGCCGACTTTGGCCGCGGAGTTCCAAATCTCTTTGTCGTTCAGCAACACGCCGACGGTCAAGTCGCCGCCCTTTGTGAAGTGGTAAAGCTCTTTCGTGGCCTTGCCGCTTACCCGAACTTTGCCGCCTGCGGGAGCGGTCCACACCCGGACGCAATAGACGTTTTCGGAGGCGCTTTGCCAACCTCTGCCCACTCTGGCGCCCTCCGCCTCGAAGTATCCCTCCGCGCCGCCGGGCTGCAGACAGTTTCCGCCGGCGTCAATGCAGGAAGCCCGCTCGTTGTTCACCCACTTCATGGGCTCAAAAGTCTTGAGGTCCTTCGATGTCTCCGCGCTCCAACCGTTGTATGTGTCGTAGGGATTTGTTCGGGTTCCCCAATCCTGCGTAATGGCGGATTTGTACACGCACCCAAGGGCGGAATATTCCGAGGGTTCGTCGGCGATTCCTTTCGCGGTTGTCCAAGGGCTTCCGTTGCCGTCGCCGTCGACGGTGCGGACGGCATAGACCTCGCCGCCGTCCCAGCCCGGTTCTCTGTCGAAGAAATAGGTGCCCACGGCGGCCCTGCCCAGAACTTTTCCGCCCCGCTTTATCTCGTAATAGCTGATATGGTTGTTGTCCGTGGCCGCGGTCCAGTAGACGCCGGTGCCGGTGCAGCCGATGTTGGTTTCCCGCTTCACGTACACGGCGCTCGGTGCCGTCGGCGGAGTTTTATCCGTGCCGGAGCCGGGCCTGTCGGGCATATTGAGGAAAATAAGCTCGTTTTCCTTTTGCTCACCAAGCGTGATACCGTTTTTCATAAGATCCGCGCCGGTACGGGTTTCCTTTTTATCGGAGAGTTTGAACTCCACGAGGTAACTGTCGTTGGGATTCAGGCCCGCGGGATAGATCTTCGTTCCCGCCGGGCAGATATGCTTGGGAATAATAAGGGACCGCTTGCCGTCGGCGCTTATACGCTGTCCCACGTAAAAATCTTTGTCGCCCTCCACCTTGGGGTGCACGGTGTAGGACCACCTGCCGGCGAGACCCACCCGGAGCATGTACTTATACAAATCCGGCAGATAGCGCAGGTCCTCGGACTGAGAGAGCTTGCGGTCGATGGACCACTTGGGTAGCTGAGTGAGGTTCCGCAACCCCTTGTCGTAGCGGTAATCGCCCCAACAGTTCAGGTTGTCGAACCACTTGTCGGGGGTGCAGAGGTAGGACCAGTAGGCGTTTGTGTACTCGCTGCCGGGGCCGTCGGAGTCGTAGTTCACGTCGGTGTATCGCTGAATCTCGAAGTTGAGAGCGAAGGTGGCGCCGGAAGAACAGGTGTGAAAGGAGGACCGAGGGTTCTCATTGAGGAACGTTTCCACTCTGTTCCGGAACACTCCGTCCATGTTCTCGTCGAAACCGATGCCGTCGCTGCGCCACTGGAAGTCGCCCCAAGCGGCCTGTTTGGCGGCGAAAAGCCCGTAGTGGTGGTGCCCCATGGCCCACACGCAGAGCTTCATGTCGTTCTTGTTCAGATACCGCACTGTCTCCCCGAAGTCGGGACCCTCAAAGTTGGCGTTGGCCCAGAACTTTGAGGCGGACCAGCCCGCGTCCTCCCAACAGACAACGTAGCCCAGCTCCCGGTCCACGTCCGTCCAGTTCATATCCAGGTCGGCGATGTGTCCCGCGTGCTGCTCGGCGGCGTTGTTCGATTCGCCGTACCAAGGCACCGTGGCGATGGGCTTGGCGTACCAATCGTCGTGGGTGTAATCCCAAAGATAGCGGTACTGCCAGTCGTAGAGGTCCCGCGCCATGGAGTCGAGGCCCTCCGGCATAACGCCTATAACGCAGTAGGGCATGTGCCAACCCTCGCCGGGTTTCAATGTGACTTTACCCAGCTCGTCGGCGGTAAAGGTGACCTTCACTCCGTCCTTGCCGCCCCGGGTGACGCAGCTCCAGCGTCCGAGATAGTCGGGAGCGAGGTAGAACCCGTCGCCATTCTTGCCCACAACAGCCGTCCAAGGCACGAAGTCGAAGGTGGCGCTGCTTGAAAATTCTTTGCGGTAGTCGATATCTATGGCGTCTCGGTGAAGGTTGCCCTGCTCATCAAAACGCATGGCCCCCACGATTTGACAGGCCTCGTATTCGCCGGAAAGAGACGCACCCATTGAGGCGATGACGTTGTCGCCGCCCAGGTTGATTTCCGCCGTTCCTTTGTTGACGTAGTCTTTCCACTGGCGAATGATGCCGGATTTGGGGAACACCACCGCGTGGTAGCGCACCTCCAGACCGCCGCTCATGCCGGTTACGTCGAGGCGAACCGCCGGCATACCGCCCACCTTTGTTCGGGACGCGCTCGCCCGGAGAAACTCAAAGGGCTTGTCCTCCGCGACGCCGTCCTTTCCGGGAAGAAGCAGACTTACGGAAGCGGTGACATCGCCGGTGTCAAGGTGAACGCACTTGCCGCTAATCTTAACCTCCCCATCTTTGGGCGCTGTGAAAATCCTGCAGGCGTCGTACTCATTTGAGGGGTGCATGAGGGTGGCGCCAACGTTGGGCTCCGTGCCGCTGTGAACCCGCATCTTAACCCCTCTGTCCGGGGGAATGATTGTGTTCTCAAGGGGCAGAAGCTGACCCGCCGCCACGGGACGGCCATAGTATGACCACACGGACTTGCCCTCAACATCGACGTCATCGGCGGAGCGGTAGACCACATCGCCGTAATCCACCGTAACGGGCCAATCCATCTGGTCGTTGCCGAGATTCCCGTTGGCGTTCACCAGGAAAGCGATTCTGTCGCCCTTTTTGACCTTAACCGTAAGGTTTTGCTCCGCCTCCGCGCCGGGGGGAACCGCTCCGGTCCAAAGAACCTTTTCCTCATATTCACGCTTTGCGAGAGCCGCCGCCCCGAGAACGGTGACCCTGTCCCCGGGCTTTATGTAGGACACCCCCGCCGCCTTGTTTTCGAGAGCGGTAAAGACGAGGCCGCCCCCGGAAATGTCGTAGGTTACGCCTATTTTGTCGGTACCTATGGTACATACGGATTTGCTCACCGTAGCGTAGGCGTCTCCCACCTCCACCCGCTGAGCGAAAACGGGCGACACAAGGATCGAGAAAAGAAGAATCGGAATAATTGATTTCATAGGAAACCGCCTTACAATTACTTATATATATTATACCCGTTGGAGCCCCCTCTTGGCAATAAGTTTTCGGTAAATCCCGAGGAGTTACAAAAAAAGCCCGCTTCGAGAGCGTGAAACAAGTATTAGTGATTAATTAAACCTCTATCGGAATCCGAATTATTCTTCCGTCTTCCGTTTTTATTGTCGGACATTCTTTTTCGACAGATTTCATGAACGCCTCAAAATCTTTTCGCGCCCATTCGGGTGCTCCGTCTTTCAGTTTCCAATGAAGAACATCACAGGACATATCAACCCATTTATGTGTGTCCTCGCATTTAAAC
>JAGDDM010000037.1 GCA_017958015.1 Abditibacteriota bacterium
CGGAGCCAAAAACGACACCGTCAGATGCAGAGTCTCCGAGGGCGGGTCGAGCGTCTACGTCTCCCTTGAGTTTGAGCTTGACGGCGAGATATACAAGGTGGAGCGGTCCATGTCCGGCAAGACGAACAAAGCGGACGCCTCCCTTTCCGTGGGCAGCATCGTTACCGCCACCTCCGTGAAGGAAGTTAACGAGAAGATTGAAAACCTCTTCCGCATGGATTACCACGCCTTCTTCACCGGCTTTTTCACCAACCAAAAGGACATCGAGTTCATGGGGGGCAAAAACTCCACGGAACGGGTGACCGAGATATGCAAAATGCTGGGCTACGAGCGTATAATCGACGCCCGAAAAAAGGCCAACGACGATTACAGACACGCCGTCAGCACCGTTAAGGCTTTGGATGATATTATGGCCGACCCCGCGGAGATCGAAAAGGAAATCGCCGAGAAAAAAGCCGCTCTCGAGGAGTCGAAAAAGTCTTTGAAGACGGCGGAAGAGTCTTACGAAAAGGCTAAGAAAGCGTTGGCGGAAGCGGAGCCGCGGAAAAAGGAAGCGGA
This sequence comes from Abditibacteriota bacterium, assembly GCA_017958015.1. Classification (GTDB taxonomy): domain Bacteria; phylum Armatimonadota; class UBA5829; order UBA5829; family UBA5829; genus RGIG10368. Next base: position 559 of record JAGDDM010000037.1, read on the forward strand.
CGAGACGAAGAAACGCTACGACGAACTGGTAAGCGACGACAAGGCGGCGGCGGCGAGGGAAGAGGTTCTTGAAACCGCCGTGAAGCAGGACGAGAAGCGTCTGAATGAGACGATTGCGGCGGAAAAGGAGCTTGAGCCCCTGATGCCCGATGTGAACCGTTTCGCCGACGCCAGGAGACGTCTTAAGGCCCTCGATTCGGCTAAAAAGAGTTACGATGAGTCCCTTCGCGTGGCGGAAGGAGTGAGGAAAGACAGGGAACTGCTGGATAAGAAGCTGCCCCGGGCGGCGCAATTCGCGAAAAACGAGGCGGATTTGAAGGCATGCGAAGAGGTTTTGAAGAAAGCGGAAGCGGAAGCCGCGGAAGCGGATAAAGCTCTGAAAGAAGCGCGGACGGAGTTTGACACCCGCCAAGCCGAAGCGAACACAAAGATAAAATCCCTGCAATCGGAAATCAACTCGGCGCGAAAGAAGATGAACGAAATTATCGCCGCCGGAAGAGACGGAATCTGTCCCACCTGCGAGCGGCCCCTGGGCGACGAATACGAAAAAGTCGTGGCGGATTTCGAGGCGCAGATTAAGGACAAAAGCGAGTCCGTCGAATCCCTTCGGAACGCGGATTACGGGGAAGTGGCCGAGAAGATAAAGGCTGCCGACCGGTACAAATCCGCTAAAGACAACGCCCTCAGGGAAGCCGCCGACGCCGTGACATTCGCCAGAGGCGAGGTTAAAATCGGTAAGGAATACGTTGAGGATTGCGATAAGCTGAAAGCGTCAATCGCCAAAAGCGAAGCCTCCGTGAAAGCCCTTGCGGGGGATTTCAATCCCGCCGAGTACGGCGAAGCCGAAAAGACCACGGAAGAATTGCAGGAGCTGTACGACAGAGCCAAGAATCTCCATTATAAGGCTGACGAAAAGGCGAAATCGGAACGGAAATTCAAAGAGACCCTGACAAATCTTGAGGAGATTAAGACGAAACGGGCCGGTATCGCCAAGGCACTGAAGGATTTGAACTTCGACGCCGAAGCATACGAGAAACTCACGGCGGAGCATAAGGCTCTGTCGGAGGATGTCCACGCCGCGGAGGTCGCTTTTGAGCGCGCCAAGGGCGACGTGAAAGCCTTTGAGGTTGCCTACAAGTCCGCCCTGGACAAGGAAAAGGAACTAAAAGAGAACGCCGCGAAGCTGGCGGAGGCCCGGAAAGAGAGTCTGTATCTGGACGAACTGCGGACTCGGTTCGACCGCTTCCGGGACGATTTGAACTCCCGAGCAAGGCCGGAGCTGGAAGATCACGCCGCCGAGTATCTGAAGATGATGACCGGCGAGCGCTACGACACTGTGGAGCTGGACGAGTATTACAACGCGGTGATAAGGTACGACGGCGAACCGCTGCCGGTTATATCCGGCGGCGAGAGCGACGTGCTGAACCTATCTCTGCGGCTTGGCATTTCCCAAATGATTACCGACAGGGCGGGGCACTCATTCTCTCTGCTGGTGCTTGATGAGATTTTCGGCTCCCTGGACGACGAGCGGAAGGCCAACGTGGTGGACGTTTTGCGGCACCTGCGGACCCGCTTTGAGCAGATTATCATCATCACCCACGTGGATTTGGTTCGGGACGCCGTGGACTGCGGCATTCAGGTCACATTCGACAGAGAAAGCGGAACTTCGAGCCTGAAAGAAGCGTAGAATATCATAAATCGGCCTCGTGTTGTGGGACATGGGGCCGGTTTTTTTGCGTCTTTATACGGAGAAAGAGGTGATGACAATGAGCGATAACGACGATCTCAACAATTTGCTTGAGGGATTTCTCATCGGCGCCGCCTTGGTATTCCTGTGGCGGTCCGGTTGTCTTAAGGTTTTGCTGTTCATCGCCTTTATCGGATGGACGGAACAGCTTTTCATGAAGTGGTTCGGACGCGCCGCCGGAGACATCATTTGGTGCGTCGTCTGGGGACTTGTTTTCGTGATATGGCTTGTCTCCAAGTTCGGAAACCGGAGAGATTGAGAGAAAGGGGTGGTCGATGATTTTCCGCGACAAAAAAAGAACCCGGGCGGGATTCTGCGATAGCTGTTTTATGACAGCCCTTTTATTTGTATTCGTCGGTGTGTTCATCGGCAGCGGCGACTATCTCTGCGACAAGCTCGGTTATACGGCAGGGAACATTGTCTTCTGTATAATTTGGGGCATTATCGCGGCGGTGGCGATATTCATTTGGTGGCTGAACACGACCTGCGATAAATGAGACGGTTAAGGCGTCGCGAAAGCGGCGCCTATTTTACAATGTCTTTGTATTCCCTGGGGAACCGTCGGGGCGTGGGCTTTTCTTTCGCCACTCTTACGACAAGTCCTTTGCCCGCCGCTTCCGTGTGTGCCACCCGTCCGCCCAGAGTGCCGATCATAGGCTTTGCTTTGGCGATTTCCTCGCCCGCGGCGGCGGATTTCATGGCCACGAATGAGCCGCCGACTTTCACGAGGGGAAGGCACAGCTCGGCGAGGACTTTCATGTCCGCCACGGCCCGAGCCGTCACGAAGTCGAAGCTCTCCCGCAGTTTCGTCCGACCCGCTTCCTCCGCTCGCGCCCGCAGAGTTCGGGCGCCCTCAAGGCCCAAATCATCGATAACCGAGTCGATAAAGGCGAGCTTCTTTCCGGTGGAGTCCATGAGGGTGACGCTTAGGTCCGGGCGGGCAATCTTCAGAATCAGCCCCGGAAAGCCGGCGCCGCAGCCCACGTCGCAGAGAGAGGAACCCTCGTTCATTCTCACCGTGTCGAGAATCGAGAGACTGTCCAGAATGTGATCCGTGAGAATCGCCTCCGGGTCGGTGATGCGGGTGAGGTTTGTGTGGGCGTTTGTCTCCAGCATCATCTCTATGAAGCGGTCGACTTGCAGAGCCTGCTCGCGGCCCAGGTTCGATTCCGCCAAAAGCCTGTCTATGGGAATAATCATTTCAGCGCCACCGCGATTACGGCTATGTCCGAGGGGGTTATGCCGGGCACCCGGGACGCCTGCCCAAGGGTCTCCGGCCGTATTTTTGTCAGTTTTTCCCGCGCTTCACGGGAGAGAGCCTTCACGGAGCCGTAGTCGAACCCCTCCGGCACCGCCATCCGCTCAAACTTCTCCGCCCGCTTCACCTGCAGCAGCTGCCGCTCGATGTAGCCGGCGTATTTAATTTGCAATTCAACTTCCTCCGCCACGTCCTCCGACGCCTTTCCCAATCCGGCGGCTTCCGCCACCTTGGCGAAAGTCATCTCCGGCCGCCGAATGAGTTCCTCGCATGTGGCCGAGCGGTTGTCGAGGGTAATTCCCAACTTCGTCAGAGTTTCCGTATCCGAAGGCTTAACGCTTGTGATTGATGCCTTGTTCAGCATGTCCTCGATGGCGTTCCGCTTGGCGGTGAATTTCGCCGCCCGTTCGGGGGTGGCCAGACCTATCTCCATGGCGATGGGTGTAAGGCGCAAATCCGCGCAGTCCTGCCGCAGGAGAAGCCGGTATTCCGCCCGGGAAGTGAGGAGCCGGTAGGGGTCGTTGACGCCTTTGGTGACCAGGTCGTCGATGAGAACGCCGATGTAGCCCCGATCCCGGCCAATGACCACCGGCGGAAGATTGTCAAGTTTGCGGGAGGCGTTGATTGCCGCCATGAGACCCTGAGCCGCCGCTTCCTCGTAGCCGGAGGTGCCGTTGATTTGACCCGCCATAAAGAGGCCCGGGACCCGCTTCGTCTCCAGTGAGGGCCGGAGCTGAGTAGGGGGCACGAAGTCGTACTCGATGGCGTAGCCGGGGCGGATCATCTCCATGTGCTCAAGGCCGGGAATGGTGCGCAGGAACGCAATCTGCAGGTGCTCCGGCAAACTGGTGGACATGCCCTGCACGTAGATTTCCTTGTTGTCGAAGCCTTCCTGCTCAAGGAAAACCTGATGCCGTTCCTTGTCCGGGAACTTCACCAGCTTGTCCTCGATTGAGGGGCAGTAGCGGGGACCCACGCCCTCGATTCTGCCGCCGTACATGGCGGATTCCTCAAGGTTGTCCAGAATAATCTTTTTTGTTGCGTCGTTGGTGTAGGTGAGGTAGGCCGGCAGCAGGTCCGGGCGGTAGACTTTGCCGGACATGAAAGAGAAGGGACCCACGTCCTCCGAGGGCTGAACCTCGCACTTGGAGTAGTCGATGCTGTCCTTGTGGATTCGGGCGGTGGTACCGGTCTTGAGCCGTCCCAGCTCAAAGCCCAATGAGGCCAGACTGTCGGAGAGCTTCTTCGCCGGAAACTCACCGGCTCTGCCCGCCTCGAAGCGGAGTCTGCCGATGTGGATGAGGCCCTTCAGGAACGTGCCGGTGGTGAGGATGACGCAGGGGGCGGTGTATTCGATTCCGGTTTGGACCTTCACCCCCCGAACGCCGTTTTCGCCGGTGAGAATCTCCTCGACTATGGCCTGCTTGACGCTTATATTGGGAGTGTCCAGGAGTACCCGGCGCATGTATTCCTGATAGGCCCGCTTGTCGACCTGCGCACGCAGAGCGTGGACCGCCGGCCCCTTGCTTGTGTTCAGCATTCGGATGTGGGTGAGGGTGGCGTCCGCCGCC
>JAGDDM010000258.1 GCA_017958015.1 Abditibacteriota bacterium
ATATATTCAATGCAATCGCTTGCATTAAGATTTTACCGCTTCATTAAAAGCGGCTCTGAAACTCACAATTCACACTCACACTATTCGGTTTTCAAGCTACCGCGCCGGGGCCACGCCCCAAACGCAAGATATATTATACCCCAATCTCGCGGGCGTGTCAAGGGAATTTTGAGGGGCAAAACGAAAAATTTACGATTTTTTTCAAAAATCCGCCCGCGAGGATTAGGGGCCAGGTGTCTGGGGTCAGGGGCCAGCGAATGTGTCGCCTACGGCGACGGATTCTACCAACCCACATTGCGGTGTCGGTTTTAAATCCGTTTCGCGACAGCGAAACACATTCCCTGACACCTATTAAATATGCCCCGCCGGAGCGGGGCAATACCGATTAATATTCGAGGCCGGAGGGAGACTTCACTTTGGGAGTCTCGGAGGGCTTGTCGGCAACGATGCTTTCGGTGGTGAGAATCAGAGCGCCGATGCTGGCGGCGTTCTGGAGGGCGGAGCGGGTGACCTTAACCGGGTCAACGATGCCCGCTTCAAGCATGTTCACGAACTCCTCGGTGGCGGCGTTGAAGCCCACGCCCGGTTCGGAAGCCTTTACCTTCTCCACGATTACGCTGCCCTCGAAGCCGGCGTTCTCGGCGATCTGGCGCAGGGGCTCCTCAAGGGCTCTGCGGACGATGGCCGCGCCGTACTTCTCGTCGTCATTGGCGCCTATGTTGTCCAGCTTGGAGATGACGGAGACGATGGCGCTGCCGCCGCCGGGGACGATGCCCTCTTCAACCGCGGCTCTGGTGGCGGAGAGAGCGTCTTCCACTCTGTGCTTCTTCTCTTTGAGAGCGGTCTCGGTGGCCGCGCCCACTTTCACGACGGCGACGCCGCCGGAGAGTTTGGCAAGCCGTTCCTGAAGCTTCTCTTTGTCGTACTTGGAGTCGCTCTTTTCGATCTGGCCCTTAATCTGGAGCTTTCTGCCCTCAACGGCGTCCTTGGAACCGGCGCCTTCGATGATGGTGGTGGTGTCCTTGGTGATGACCACTTTCTTGGCCTGACCGAGCATACCTACTTCCACGCCGTCAAGCTTGATACCCAGCTCGTCGCTTACGAACTGACCGCCGGTGAGAACGGCGATGTCCTCCAGCATGGCCTTGCGTCTGTCGCCGAAGCCCGGAGCCTTAACGGCGGCAACCTGCAGCGTACCGCGAATCTTGTTCACGACCAAGGTAGCCAGCGCTTCGCCGTCCACGTCCTCGGCGATGATGAGGATGGGTCTGCGGGTCTGGGCGGCCTTTTCGAGCACGGGGACCAGGTCCTGAGCGGAGGAAATCTTCTTCTCGTGAATGAGAATCAGGGGGTTCTCGAAAACCGTTTCCATTCTCTCGCTGTCGGTGACCATATAGGGGGAGATGTAGCCCTTGTCGAACTGCATACCCTCGACAACCGCCAACTCCGTCTCGGTGCCCTTGGACTCCTCGATGGTGATGACGCCGTCTCTGCCCACTTTCTCGATGGCGTCGGCGATGAGAGCGCCTATCTCGAGGTCGTTGCCGGAAATGGCGCCGACCTGGGCGATTTCTTCCTTGGAGGAAATGGGGGTGGCGATGTTGTGGAGCTCCTCAACGGCCTTGGCGACCGCCTGCTCGATTCCCCGCTTCACGGAGATGGGGTTGCCGCCGGCGGCCACGTAGCGGAGACCTTCCCGGACGATGGCTTCCGCCAAAACGGTGGCGGTGGTGGTGCCGTCGCCGGCCACGTCGTTGGTCTTGGAAGCGACTTCCTTAACCAGCTGGGCGCCCATGTTCTCGTAGGGATCTTCCAGTTCCACTTCCTTGGCGACGGTGACGCCGTCCTTGGTGATGGTGGGACTGCCCCACTTCTTGTCGATAACAACGTTTCTGCCCTTGGGGCCCAGTGTTACCTTGACGGCGGCCGCAACCGTGGACGCGCCCTTTTCGAGAGCCTTGCGGGCCTCTTCGTCAAACTTCAGTATTTTAGCGCTCATAAGTATGCCTCCTTATTATTCCTTGACCGCGTAAACGGAATCCTGATCAAGGATGATGTAATCTTTTCCGTCGTAATTGATTTCCGTGCCGCCGTACTTGGAGAAAATCACCACGTCGCCGGCTTTGACGTTCATCTTCGCGTTGGTTCCGTCGTCGAGAATCCGACCGGGACCCACGGCGATAACAACGCCTTCCTGGGGTTTCTTCTTCGCGGTGTCCGGCAGGAAAATGCCGCCGGCGGTCTTCGCCGCGTCGTCTTTGGGTTCGACAACAACTTTGTCACCGAGGGGTCTTATCATTGTTACAGCCTCCTGTATATAATGTTGGTTTTTGTTGGCACTCAACCCTTTCGAGTGCCAAACATTATTATAGTACAATACCGATTTATTGTCAATAAAGTTCCCGGGGCGGAAGTCTAAAAAAGCGCGCCCCCCGAGAGACGCGCTTCATATACATATATTAATCTTTTTTGAAAAGCGACTTTCTCACCTTGCCCTGCGGGTCTTTGACGAGCAGGATAACAATCCAGATGATAAGGGCCAGGGCGATGACGGAAAGTCCGAGAAAGAGGTCGTTCAGCATATCCGCGGGAGCGGGATTGAAATACTCCGCTTTCAGCTCCGCGTACTCGAAGCAGGCGTCAACGAACCACATGAGGGAAGCGCCCCAGAACATAAAGCACAGAGGCTTAACCGCCATATTATCCTCGGGAGCGCCTTTGTACCAAGCCACCGTGGATGCGATAGCGGCGAAAACGGTGACGAGGAGAGTCATTTTTCCGCCGCCGCGGCCTTTCTCTCCCGCTTCTCGAAGACGGCGCACACCGCCAGCATTCCGCACCAAACGGCGGTGATGAGCAGAGCCATAGTGACGCCCACGGTTGCCATCTCATGAAGCATTTCCGCCTTGTCCGCCGGGTTCGACGCCGCCGTGAGGAAGGGGAACCAAGGCGCAACCTCGCCGTGCCAAACGTGCTCGAAGGCCAGCAGCGCGGAGCCGCCCCAAAGCATATTCGACAGCCACTTCACCTTGCGGGAAAAGGGAATCGCGGCGGTGTGTTCCGCTTCGTGTTTCTCGGCGGACTTGGCCACCGCCGAAGTAATGACGGCCTCAGCCGCGGATACCAAAAA
>JAGDDM010000259.1 GCA_017958015.1 Abditibacteriota bacterium
AGAGAGGTGTACACCTGCCAGCGGATATCGTCGTCCGTGGGGTCTCTGAAAATAAAGTGCTCTATATCGAGAATAATCGAGTTGAAAGGAACATCGTACTTCAGCGCCGCCGGTCCGATGATGCTCAGATTCCTGAAGTAGTTGTCAAGGTAATCGTTGGCCCTGTCCTTCATAAGGACGTACTGATCGTAGCTGAGCAAATCCGAACGGCACAGGTTCATAATCTCGTCGATGTAGCGGATGTGGTCACCGTAGTCGCACTGAGGTCTGAAAAAGGGAGGAACGGTGTAGCAGTGCATATTTATAAAAGCGATCTTCGAAGGATCCGTCTTTTTCACGACCCGAAGGATATCCGCCTTCTCGTGAAAAACCGAAGGGAAGGGTTCGTCGGCGATGTGATAACCCCAAAGAGCGGGATGATCTTTGTATTCCGCCACGGCTTCCGCCACTTTGCTTTCCCACCGGGAATCGGAGAAATCCGGACGGCTGATTCTCTCATCGTAAACATGGCTTTTCATACCGTACTTTCGACATAAATCCAAAAGAATCTTTTGCTCCTCGGGAGTCTTGTGAATATAATCGAAGTAAACGTTAAATCCGCATTCGGCAACATCCTTTACGGTTGCCTCATCGAGAGTATGGGGCGCCTCCCAAAAGGAAATCGGGAAAGTATCGGCGCCGCAAAGGGCGGCGAAACAAAGAAAAATCAGTACAAACAGCGGCTTTCTCATATCTTTCGCTTTCGACAACTATTCTCTTTTAAGAAACATGGCGTCCCCGAAACTGAGGAACCGGTATCTCTCCCGCACCGCTTCCTCGTAGGCGGCGCGGATATGGTCGGTGCCGGCGAAGGCGCTCACCAGCATAAGGAGCGTGGATTTGGGGATATGGAAATTGGTTATCATGCAATCCGCTATCTTGAAGTCGTAGGGCGGATACACAAAGAGCTTCGTGGATGTCTTGCAGGGCTCCACTCTGCCCTTGGCCACCGCCGCGCTCTCCAGAGCCCGGGTTGAGGTGGTGCCCACGCAGATGACTCTGCCCCGAGGATTGTTTATTTTCTCCGCGTTTTCCGGGGTAATCTCGTAGACTTCCGAGTGCATATCGTGGTCGGCGATGTTCTCCGCCCGCACCGGCCGGAAAGTGCCGATGCCCACGGTGAGGGTAACGTAGGCGGAGTCCACACCCATGTCCTTTATCTCTTTAAGGAGCGGTTTGGTGAAGTGGAGTCCCGCGGTGGGAGCGGCGGCGCTGCCCTCCCGGAGAGCGTACACCGTCTGATAGCGGCCCGGGTCGTCGGGCTTTTTGTGAATGTAGGGCGGCAGAGGGGTCTCGCCAAGAGTCTCGATAATCTCGTCCGCGTTCCGGTCGAAGGTGATTATCTTCCCCTCGCTCGTGTCCTCGCCCATGGCGCCCACAAGGCCGCAGTCGAACTCCACAAGGGTGCCCGGTTGGAGACGCCTGGCGGGGCGCACCATGGCCTCCCACACCCGGTCGGTGATTCGGGTCATGAGCAGAGCCTCCACCTCCGCGCCGGTGGACTTGCGGCCCATGAGGCGCTTGGCGGTCACCTTGGTGTCGTTGAAAACGAGAAGATCCCCGGGCCGCAGATAGTCCTTTATGTCCCGAAACAGCCGGTGCTCGATGGCGCCGGTGTCCCGGTCCATAACCAGCAAACGGGACAAATCCCGCTCTTTGGCCGGTTCTTGGGCTATGAGCTCCTCGGGGAGATTGTAATCAAAGTCGGATGTTTTCATTTTTATCATTATATATGTATGAAGCGCGGATGTCAATAATCGAGGCGGCGAAACAAAGCCGCCGCCTTAATTATTCATATCGGGTTTCGGGTTTTATAATCCGTTCGGCGCAGCCGAACACATCACCCAATAACCTAAAACCTTATATTATCAGAAATAAAGGTCTCTTTCTCCGCCCTTAATCTTCTCTATATTCTCCTTAACCGCCTTGCGGACATCCTCGCTGTTGATATCCTCGATACCCTTGGCGATGACTTTGTCGGCGGTGGCCTTGAACTCATCGTCGCCGTAGTCCAGGGCGTATTCCTGCAGCGTCATAAGGGCGTTGGGCAGGCAGTAGTTGTGAATCTGTCCGGACTTGGCGAACTCCATGAAGTGGTCGCCGGTGCGTCCCCGTCTGTAACAGGCGGTGCAGTAGCTGGGAATGTAGCCGTCCTCCATAAGCTCCATAAGCACGGCTCTGGGGGAGCGGTGTTCCGCCACCTCGAACTGGGGCTTGGAGCCCTCCATCTTGTTGGCGAAGGCGTAGCCGCCCACACCGGTGCAGCTTCCGGCGCTGACCTGGGAAATACCGAGGCTGATGACCTCTTCCCGATACTTGCCCGCTTCCCGGGTGGAGAGAATCATTCCGGTGTAGGGCACCGCAAGGCGCAGAACCGCCACAACCTTCTTGAAGTCGTCGTCGCTCACGAGATAGGGGAACTTCTCCGACTTCACGCCGGCGGCCATTCTGATTCTCGGAACGGAGATGGTGTGGGGTCCCACTCCGTAGGCGGCCTCAAGGTGCTCCGCCGCCATGAGCATGGCAACGGTGTCGTACTTCCAGTCGTAGAGACCGTAGAGAACGCCGATACCCACGTCGTCGATACCGCCCTCCATGGCTCTGCTGTGGGCCTCGGTGTGGTACTCGTAGTCGCTCTTGGGACCGGTGCCGTGGAGCGCCTTGTATGTGGGCTTGTGGTATGTCTCCTGGAAGAGGATATAGGTGCCGATGCCCGCCGCCTTGAGCATTTTGTACTCCTCAACGGTGGTGGCGGCGATGTTCACGTTGACTCTGCGGATGGAGCCGTTGTCGAACTTGATGTCGTAGATTGTCTTCATGCACTCGAGGATATACTCGATGGGGCAGTTCACCGGGTCCTCGCCGGCCTCGATTGCCAGCCGCTTGTGGCCCATTTTCTCCAGGACGATGACTTCCTCCCGCAGCTGCTCCTGTGTGAGCTTGCGCCGGGGCATGGGGTTCTTCTTGCAGTAGCCGCAGTAGGTGCACTCGTTTACGCAGAAGTCGGAGAGGTAGAGGGGGGCGAACATAACGATGCGCTTGCCGTAAATGCGCTCCTTAATCTTCTTCGCCATGGTGAAGATTTCCGACCATATTTCCGGGTCGGTCACGTCGAAGAGTGTGGCGGCCTCGCGGTGGGTAAGACCCACACAGGTCTCCGCCTTTTTGAGAATGGCCCGAACCTTTTCCGGGTCCTTGGCGTCCTCTTTGCCCGCCTCGATGGACTCGAAAATCTCGCCGTCGTTTATGAACTCGTTGGCGTCCCGGGACGCCGGATCGTATTTGTAACTCATTTTACGCTTCCTATTCTTTGGTGAGAGCCGCTTTCACGGACACGCCGGGAATCTGACCCAGTTTGCCGGAAACAAAATTAATCTCGTCGGTGGTGCCGTCGAGAATGAGGGATATAACGGAAACCCCTCTGTCCTTGTAGGGCATACCCATGCGGCCCACGATGATGTCCGCGGCGCCGCTCAAAATGGCGTTCACTCTGTCAGCGGCGGATCTGTCCTCAATCACAACCGCCAAAACGCCGAGACGCTTCTTAGCCTGTACGTTTTCCATAAACACGCTCCTTTGCGTAAAAAATAAGCCTCTCCCCGTCGGGAAAGGTCAAATCGCGTTCGTATGACACTTCCCGGTCAGAGATTTCTTTCCGGTAAGATGTTTACCGTCCATATTGTACCACTTCGACAAAAGAATGTCAACAAAATATACGGGGATCTTCCGAATTTTCAAGGCGAAAAGCATTGACAGAACCCCCGATAATGTAGTATCATATTGTATGAAATTTCACACATTGTCAGATAAAACATAGCATGAAAGAGAGGTATTCCATGAAATCGGATATTGACGATATGTTCATGACCACCATTACCGTGGGTGAGCGCGGGCAAATCGTTATTCCCGCGGAAGTTCGCAAAATGACGAATATAAAGGCCGGAGACAAACTGCTGCTTATGCGCAATCCGGGACAGAAAGCCTTCGCCGTCTGCAAGATTGACGACGCCAAGGGTATGCTCAGTTCCGTTCTGAGCAACATAGAAAAATTTGAGAAAGAGGACGAAAGTTCCGAAGGAGAATACCGTTGAAAAAAACACTTATCGCCGCTTCTCTGGCGCTGACGGCGCTTCTTTCCGCCGCCGTCTTCGCCGATGAAGCAAAGACTCCGGAGTTTCGTTACACCGTAGGCAGCTCCCTCGAGAGCGCCCAGCCCAAGATCGACGCGAAACTCAACATCGAACAGTCCCTTGAGTTGGCCTTTGCCAACAACCCGGGACTCATAAACGCGGTAAACGCCGCAAACGAATCCTCTTGGAGCGTCTACGGCGCGAACTCCGCCTTCAAGCCCACCTTCGACGCCTCCGCCTCCCACACCAGAATGGGCAAGGATGTTTCCACCGACAACCACAACACCGGCGTGGGCGTATCCGCGGCGCTTCCCCTTGACATCAACAAGCGCATCGGCCTTGCCGCCGAGATGGCCCGCTACGGCTTCGACATCAGCTACCTCAGCCTCACAAGCGAAGCCCAGAGCCTCATATATAACGTAAAGAACGCCTATTATAACTACCTCCGGGCGGAAGCCGCTCGCGAAGTGTCCGAGAAAGCCGTTGACGCGGCCAAAAGACTCCTTCAGGAAACCGAGTCCCGCTACAAAGCCGGCGCCGTTCCCAAATACGACTTCACCGCGGCTCAGGTTGACGCCGAGAACCAAAACCAGGGTCTCATTCGGGCCGAAACCAATGTGGACCTTGCCCGCATAGCCTTCAACAATGTGCTGGGCATCGACCCCACCTCCGCCACCGCCGTGGAGAAAGTAAACGTCGATGTTGCCGACAAGATTCCCGGTCTGAACGAATCCATCGAAACCGCCTTCGCCAACTCCCCCCTCATGAAGCTCGCGGAAGACGACATGAAGCTGGCGGAAACCAACATCAAGTTCGCCAAAGCCCAGAAGAAGCCTTCCCTGGCTCTCACCGCCGGTTACAATTACTACTTCAGAGACTACGTCCAGACAGGCTCCAACAACGTGTTCCAAGCGGGAATCATGGCCTCCATGCCCCTCTTTGAGCGGGGTTCCATCAAGGCGGATATCGCCAAGGCTCAGGTGAACGCCGAGGACGCCAAAACCTCCATGGATCGGATGAAGCTGAACGTATCCTCAGCGGTGCAGACCGCCGTTTACAACATGTCGGAAGCCTACACCAGAATCAAATCCAACGAGGCCTCCGTCAGTCTGGCCGAAGAATCCCTGCGGCTGGCCAACATCCGCTACAGAGAGGACATCGGAACTCTGGTTGAGGTCCTTAACGCCGAGACCCTGCTTACCACCGCCAGAACAAACGAAGTGAACGCCCTCTACGACTACGCCGTGGCAAAGGCCGCCTACGAACAGGCCACCGCCACCCAGCCGGAACTCGGCAGCGTAAGGCTTCTCGACGACGTTATCATTGACAGAGGTACGGATAAAAAATGAAAAACAAGATAATAGGAATTATACTTATTTTGGCTTGTCTCGCGGGCCTGGGATACCTTATGAAGGTACGGGCCCCCAAGCCTCCCAAGCCCACCACCAAGCAGATTTGGGCGGAGAACGGTATTCCCGTTCAGGTCTCCGTCATAGGCGTGGGCGACATGAACCGGACCGTTGCCATCACCGGCAACCTCACCGCCCTTGACAGCGTGAACCTCTCCGCCAAAACCGGCGGCAGAATCGCCGAATACCGCTTCCGGGAAGGCGACGCCGTGAAGGCGGGACAGGTGGTTATAGTTCTGGACCAGGAAGACCAGAGAGCCAACCTCTCCTCCGCCAGAGAATCCCTGAAATCCGCCGAGGCCGCCCTTGAGCAGGCCCGCACCGACGCGAAAGTGACAAAAGTCACCACCTCAACCTCCGTCACCCAGGCCAAAGAGGCCCTGCGGCAGGCGGAAGAAAATCTGAAAATCGCGAAGCAGCCGGTGCGGACACAGGAGTTGAGCGTTGCCGAAAACGCGGTATCCTCCGCGAAAGCCAACCTCGACAACGCCACCGCCAACTACAACCGCTATCAGCGCCTTATGAACGAGGGCGCCGTATCCAAGTCGGTTTTCGAATCCTACGAAACCCAGTATAAAGTGGCGAAGGCCACCTACGACTCCGCCCTTGAGCAGCTCTCCCTGGCGAGAGAGGGCAGCCGCTCCGAAGACTTGAGCAAAGCCGAATCCGCGGTGAACGTGGCAAAGCAGACACTCCGCAACGCCATTGCCGCCCAGGCCGAAAACGAAGTTAAGGCCGCCAACATCAAGTCCGCCAAAGCGGCGGTCTCCCGGGCCCATTCCCAGATAGCCATCGCCAAGGAAGCTCTGGACTCCACCTACGTCCGCAGCTCCATCAC
>JAGDDM010000260.1 GCA_017958015.1 Abditibacteriota bacterium
CGGAAGAATAATAACAATAAGCATTTTTGCCGCATACACAATATGACTCCGTTCAGAAGAAAAGCGGAGATGCATGTCTTTCAACGTTTTGCCGTACCGGATCTCGACCCCACAAAAATACGTCACGGAGACGGTTATCATGAACTGCGATACGCTCCGAACCCGAACGCGCACAACAAAGAACTTAAGAACTACCGCGGTTTTCTCCCCGTACCCGACGCCGTGATTATCGGGTTTGCCGATGATGTGCGAAATCTTGTCAATGAAGGATATACGGTTTTGGGTTGCAGATTCCCCACCTGTCCCGAAATGGAAAAAGTCGAAGACGAAAAATGGGATTACTCCGCTTTCCGAAGAATCACGGCGGACGCGGGAATGATTTGGATTGATATCGACGGAGAATACGAAACGGTGGACGCCTCCCACATGACCCCCGATTCCGCCCGTAGATTCTCGAAAAAGATGGCGTATAAAATAAAAGAAATCGAGAACAGCAAAGCCCGTTAATCAATCTCTCCGAAAGGGGAGATTGATTATTATTTGCCATTTACCCCGCATTTCCGGTATAATGTAATTTGTAAAATATCCGCCGAAAGACGACTTTCGCGGCAAAAGAGGACATATATATGGATACCAGTGATTTCAGAAACGGCCTGTCCATTATCATGGACAACAACATCTACACCATAGTCGATTTCCAGCACGTAAAGCCCGGTAAGGGCGGCGCTTTCGTGCGCAGCAAGCTTAAAAATATCCGCACCGGCGCCACCATCGAAAAGACCTGGCGCGCCGGCGAGAAGATGGACCAGGCCATTCTCGAGCGGTTCCCCATGGAGTTCAGCTACTCCCAGGACGACGAGTACTTCTTCATGGACACCGACAGCTACGAGATGGTTCCCATCGCCAAGGAAGCCATCGGCGACGGCGTCAAGTACCTGAAGGAAGGCCTCGAGGTCACCGCTCTCTCTCACAAGGGCGAGATCATCAATATCGAGCTCCCCATCACCGTTGAGGCGGAAGTCATCGAGACCGCTCCCGGCGAAAAGGGCGACACCGCTTCCGGCGGCAGCAAGCCCGCCACCATCGACACCGGCGTTGTGGTGAACGTTCCCTTCTTCATCAACATCGGCGACAAGATCAAAGTGGACACCCGCACCGACAGTTATCTCGAAAGAGTCAAAAATTAGGCTATGGCGGCAAGGTTAGCCGCCAGCCCCGAAACCCGTCTTAAATCCGGAGGATTTTTCAATGGATTTGGAAAAAATCGAAACAATAATCAAGATTCTCAATAAATCCGAGGTCAGCGAGGTTTACATCAAGAAGGACAAAAACTCCCTCAAGATTCGCAAATCCAAAGCTGTGAACGAGCCGGAAGAAGCCGTCGCCGAGACCGCAACCGCCGCCGCCGCTCCTTCCCTCGGAGAGAGCAAGAAGAAGGTCGAGGAGGACGACAAGTCCATCCGCTACATCACTTCTTCCCTGGTGGGCACCTTCGTCAACGCCGACAGCAAAGTGGGCGCCGGCAGCAAGGTGAAACCCGGCGACATCATCGGAGCCATCGAATCAATGAAACTCCGCACCGACATCATTTCCGAGTACGAGGGCATCGTTTTGGACGTTCTCGTCACCGACGGAATGGTGGTGGAGTACAACCAGCCGCTGTTTAAGATTAAGCTGGCCAACAGCTGAGGCGGCAAAAAAAGGGGTGACATTATGAAGAAAGTAATTCTCACCTGCATTACCCTCTCCGCTCTGCTCATCGCGGGCTGCGGACAGGTCAACCTCACGCCCACCGCCACCGGCGCCAACGTGCCGGACAGCGGTTCGAGCGACAAACTCACCGTGGCGGGCAAGTCCATGGATGCCGCCAAGGCCGTGGACTGTCAAAACAGACTGAGCCAGATCCGCACCCAGCTTGAAAACCTCAAGATGACCGGCGATCCGGCCCCTGCCACAATAAACGAACTCATGTCTTCCGGCACCGACTACGGCAAGTGCCCGGTCTCCGGCGCCGCCTACGAGTACAATCCCGGAGGATATACGGTGAGCTGCCCCACACATAAGCTTAAATAACATCGGAAACGATTCCGAAATCATACCCGAAAAAAGCTCGCGGCACTTACGTCGTGATGACAAACACGTTTAGTTCGGAGCGAAATATGTTCGAAAAAATATTAATAGCCAATCGCGGTGAAATCGCGATAAGAATAATACGTGCCTGCAAGGAGCTGGGCATTCAGACGGTAGCCATTTTCTCGGAGGCGGACAGAGATTCCCTCCACACTCAGCTCGCGGACGAAGCCGTCTGCGTGGGCGGTCCCGCCAACAAGGACAGCTACCTCAATATGCCCAACATCATCAGCGCCGCCATGATTTCCGGCGCCGAGGCCATCCATCCGGGATACGCCTACTTCTCCGAGCAGCCTTCCTTCGCGGAAGCCTGCGAGGCCTGCGGCATAACTTTCATCGGTCCCTCCGCCTCCGCCATCGAGCTCATGGGCGACAAAGCCCGGGCCAAGCAGACGGCCAGAGAAGCGGGGGTTCCCGTCATTTCCGGAAGCGACGGCATCGTCCGCGACCACACGGAAATCGCCAAGATAGCCGGTCAGCTGGGCTACCCCATCCGGCTTAAGGCCACGGCGGGCGGCGGCGGCAGAGGCATCAGAGTGGTGAACAGCCCCGACCAGCTCGAAAACGCCATTTCGGTGGCCTCCGCCGAGGCGGAAAGCGCCTTCGGCAACGGTGACCTCTACATAGAAAAGGAAGTCCTCAATCCCCGCCACGTGGAGATACAGCTGCTGGGCGACAAGTTCGGCAACTACGTCCACCTGGGCGAGAGAGAGTGCTCCATTCAGCGCCGGAACCAGAAACTTCTGGAGGAATCTCCTTCCCCGGCGGTCAGCCCGGAGCTCCGCCGCAGAATGGGCGAGGCGGCCATCGCCATGGCCCAGGAAGCGGGATATTACAGCGCCGGCACCGTGGAGTTCCTGCTGGACTCCAGAGGCATGTTCTATTTCATGGAAATGAACACCCGTATTCAGGTTGAGCACCCGGTGACGGAGTACGTCTCCGGCGTGGACATTCTGAAAGAGCAGATAAGAATCGCCGCGGACGAGAAACTCTCCGTGACCCAGGACGACGTCAAGACCGACGGCCACTCCATCGAGTGCCGGGTTGTGGCGGAGGACCCGGACAACAACTTCGCGCCCTGCCCCGGAACGATTACGAAACTCGTTCTCCCCGGCGGCCCCGGCGTGAGAGTGGACACCCATGTCTACTCCGGCTACGCCATTCCTCCCTACTACGACGCCATGATAGCGAAAGTCATCGTCCACGCCCCCACCAGACGCGAGGCCATTATGCGCATGGACAGAGCCCTTTCCGAATTCATCATCGAGGGCGTCAAGACCAACATCGCCTATCAGAGATCCATTCTCGCCAACGAGTATTTCAGAGCCGGCAACATCACCACCGACTTCATCGCCAGAAGGATGTAGCATTGGTAAAAAAAGCACGAACCTTGGCTCGGGAAGCGGCCCTCAACGTTCTGTATCAGGTTGACGGCTGCGGAATACCCTTCGATGAGGCTCTTCTCACCGCCGTATCAAACGCCGATTTCGAAAAGACAACGAACCCGGCGGCGGCGAAGGAATATACCCGATTCCTCACGGAGGGCATTCGGGAACACAAAGAAATAGATAAAGTTATCATGGATTTCGCTTCCGACGAATGGCCTTTCTACCGCCTGCCGGTGGTGGACAAAAACATTCTGCGCATAGCGATTTTCGAGATAGATTTTTCCGAGGACGTTGATGACGCGGTAGCCGTGGACGAAAGTCTGAAGCTGGCGGACAAATTCGCCGGCGCCGGCTCCGCAAGGTTCATCAACGGCCTTTTGGCTTCATACCTCAAATCAAAATCAAACAACGACGAAAAGGAAAGTTGAAACATGGCTAATCTCCTTGACGGCAAAGCCCTTGCCAAGGATATCCGCGCCCGCCTCACCGAAGAGGTTCGGCAGCTCAAGGCAAAAGGCGTCACTCCCCGGCTCTCCGTGATTCTCATCGGCAGAGACCCCGCTTCCGTCACCTACACTTCCATGAAGAAAAAAGCCTGCGAAAAGTGCGGCATGATCTCCGACCTCATCGAGCTCCCGGAGGACATCTCTCAGGAAGAAGTGAAGAAAATCATAAGAGACCTGAACGCGGATGACAGCGTCCACGGCATCATGGTTCAGCACCCGGTCCCGAGACATCTGGACGAGTTGGACATCCTCTCCACCGTCTCCGTCAAAAAGGACGTTGACGGCATCAGCGCCGCCAGCCTGGGCAACCTGGTCCTCGGCACCGCGGACTTCGTGTCCTGCACGCCTCTGGGAATCGTCACCCTCCTTGAGGAATACAACATCCCCATCGAGGGCAAAAACGCCGTTGTCATCGGCAGAAGCATCATCCTGGGCAAGCCCGTGGCTCTCGCGCTTCTTGAGCGGAACGCCACAGTCACAATCTGTCACTCCCGCACCAAGGAACTGGACAAGATAGTCAAGGGCGCGGACATCGTCGTGGCCGCCATCGGCAAACCGGAGTTCGTCAAGGGCAGTTGGATAAAAGACGGCGCCGTTGTGGTTGACGCCGGCTACAACAAGGTAGAGGGCAGAGACAAGGACGTGGGCGACGTGGAGTTCGAGGAAGCGGAAAAGCACGCCTCATACATCACCCCCGTTCCCGGCGGTGTGGGCCCCATGACAATCGCAATGCTGCTGTCCCAGACGGTAAAGAGCGCAAAACTTACATTGAAATAATTATATAGGAGCTTGGCACCGGATGACGCGGTATCGGTTATATAATCGTCCGCGAACGAACGCGGCCCTATTCCCTTAAAGGAGAAAAACATGAAAAAGCTTATCTTCGTTCTCATCTTCGCCGCCCTGTGCGCTCCCGCCTTTGCCAAGGAAAAATCCATAGCGGAGCTTAATCCCGAGTTCGAGGAGCGCGTCATTCAGGCTCTGAAGCCGAAAAACGTGACTCCTTGGGGTTACAAGAGCGCCACGCA
>JAGDDM010000261.1 GCA_017958015.1 Abditibacteriota bacterium
AAATGAGCAAAATCCGCTACTTCGGCACAAGCGCCATCCGCTCCTGCAAGGATATGGCGGGGCACTTCGTCACCTGTTCCAGAGACCCCGACGGCGGCGGAAACGATACTGAATACAAGGGTGTTCTCGATTTGAAAGCGGGGGACATCCTGGATTTCGCCGTGAACTACGGCCACTGGTTCGACACCTTCGACAGCACCCTGAACGACGTTGTGAAGCTCACGGTGACGGGCCTTGAGAACCCCGTTTACGGCTTTTTGGACGATAAGGGCTTTACCGCCTACGACTCGGAGAGGGCGCGAAATACCTTCGGCGCCTATTGCAACCCCGGCGAAAAGGGCTGGGGTATGGGCATGGCGGATATGCACCACTACCCCGGCGTTCCCCATTTCCACTGGGACTACGACTTTTTCCGCACCATGAACCTGGGCGGACGGGGCATTCTCCTCTCCGAATACGGCGTGGGGGACGGCATGAACTATCCCCGGGCGTACAACCTTTTCCTCATGCGGAATTATACCTACGCCGGCCGCAAATACGCAGCCACCGCCGCCGCGTTCGATAACGCTTGGATAAAATACGGCTTGGGCTCCACTTTCGCCAACGCGGAGGACTACTTCGCCGCCGCGGACAGGGAAATGAGCAAAATCCGCTACTTCGGCACAAGCGCCATCCGCTCCTGCAAGGATATGGCGGGGCACTTCGTCACCTGTTCCAGAGACCCCGACGGCGGCGACGGCATTTTCGACCCCTTCGGCAACCCCAAAAAGGACGTTATCGACGCCTTCAGCTCCGTTTGGGCTCCCGTTCACCTGGCCTGTTTCGCCAGTCCCTCCCATATTTATAAAGGCGATGAGATAGGCCTCGACGTGGTTCTCGTCCACGACAACGATCTGAAGCCGGGCAAGTATCCGGTTAAGATTACAATCTTTGACCGGAACAACAAAAGCGTCCTCGAAAAACGTGTGGAGGCCGATGTCACCGAGGACTTCACCGTCCATATCTATACGGACAAGATTCCCTTTGACTATCCCGTCGGCAAATACCGCTTTGAGGCCGTTTTCGAAAAGGGCGCCGCCGCCGGGAGCATGGGTACATACTTCTTCGTTGGCGAGCCCTGCGATTTCACCGGCGTCACCGTATCTCTCGCCGCTCCCGACGAGAAACTTTCCGAGTTCCTCACGTCCCGGGGCGCGAAAATCGGCGATGTCAATTCCGATGTAATCTTGGCCGGGGAGAACGTGAGTCACGAAAAGGTCGCGGAGCTTTATAAAGCGGCGGAAGAGGGGGCGAAAGTAATCTTTCTGAAGCACTCCGTCCTCGCCGACAATCCGCCGGTGAAGGGCACCTTCAAAGACCTGAACTCTTGGCTCTTTACCAAGGACGACTGGTATCTCAACTCTCCCATGTTCGCCGGACTCCCCACGGGCATCGCCGACAGGATATACTACCGGGGCATCATATCCCCCACGGTTTTTGTCACCGGAGAGGACATAACCGCCTACGCCGGGGCCTCCGACAACTCCGGAGCCGGCGGCGCCGCGGGAGTGTCCCTGGGTGAAGTGAGACGGGGCAGAGGAAGAATTATTTTCACCACTCTCGGCATATATAACGAGCTGGGCAAGCGGCCCCCCGCCGAGAAACTCTTATATAACGCGATTAATTTATAGCTAAGGAGGCTGTATTTATGAAACGACTTTTGATGTGTCTCGCGCTTCTGGCGCTGGGCACGGGACTGTTCGCTCAGTCCTTCGCAGGCACCACCGTCAGTCTTGACGGCGAAAAGGGCTGGACTTTGGCCGTGGACCCGGACAATGTGGGCAAGAACCAAGGCTGGTTCGACAAGGCCAAGGCCGCGACTCTCGAGACCCGGGAAACCAAGGTCCCCTGGGTTATTCAGGAAGTCTATCCCGGCTACCACGGCTACGCCTGGTACTATCGGGATTTCACTTGCGCCAAGAATCCGGACTCCAAAGGCCGCTATCTTTTGAAGTTCTGGAACGTTGATTACAAGGGCGACGTTTGGGTGAACGGCAAGTTCGTGGGCGAGCACGAGGGCGCGGAAGGCGTTTTCGTCCTGGATATCACCGACGCCGTTAAGGTGGGCAAGTCCAATTTCCTGGCGGTGCGGGTCCTGAACCCCACTCCCGAGGGAATCGACGGCATCGTTTTGGAGCAGACTCCCCACAGAAACAAGACTAACGACTTCGTATTCGGCAACGACTACAACCACGGCGGCATCGAGGGCAACGTGGAGCTTATCACTTCCCCCGCCGTCAGAGTTTCCGACGTATTCGTCACCACCGACATCAAAACCGGCGTGGCCACCCTTGAGACCACCGTCACAAACTACCTCTCCGAAAGCGTGAAGGGGAGTATCGACTTCGCCATCAGCCCCGCCGCCGAGGGAGGCGTATGCGCTTCCGACTCCGCCAAGGTCACTCTGAAGCCCGGCGACAATGTGGTTACAACCAAGATTAAAGTCCCCGGTTTCAAGCTTTGGGACACGGTGACACCCAACCTCTACAAGGCCGCCGTCACCGCCGCTCGGAACGGCTCCGAATGCTACGATGCCTACGGCGTGAAGTTCGGCTTCCGGGAGTTTAAGGTGGAGAACGGCTTCTTCATGCTGAACGGCAAGCGGATCTTCCTCCGCTGTTCCCACAACGGCAACGAGAACCCGGTGGGTTACCACTATTCCGCCTACAACGAGTGGGCCAGGAAGGACCTTTCCAACGCAAAGACAATGGGCTTCAACGCCATGCGCTTCATTGCCGGTCTGCCCACTCCTTTCCAGCTGGATCTCTGCGACGAATTGGGCATCCTTGTCTACGAGGAACCCTATGCCTCCTGGAAGCTGCAGGACTCGGAGTATATGGCAACCCGCTTCGACAACTCCGTTAAGGACATGCTCCGCCGCGACCGCACTCATCCCAGCGTGGTGGTTTACGCGGTTCTCAACGAGACCCACGACGGAAATCTGTTTCAACACGTCAAAGACTGTCTGCCCATGATTCGCGAGTTGGACAGCACCCGTTTGCTGGTTCTCTCCGGCGGCAGATTTGACCACCACCTCTCCATCGGCACCGTGAGCAATCCCGGCTCCGACAAGTGGGAGTATCAGTGGGGCGCCGAAGGTCCCGACGCGCCGGACGCCACCGGTCCCGACTATCCCTCCAAGCCCGGCGCCGGCCACTTCCACATCTACCCGCAGGTTCCCCACAGAGCCGACGCCATCGCCACCTTCAGATCCATCGGCAAGGACACCAATCCGGTGTACGTGGGCGAGTACGGCGTCGCCACCGGTGTGGACTTTTACAGACTTCAGCGGAACTTCGAGATGTACGGCAAAGAGAACGGGGCCTTGGCCAAGTACTACGGCGCCCACATCCCCGATTTCGACAACGACTGGGCATTCTACGACATGGCGGATGTGTTCGGCAGACCCGAGGACTTCTTCGCCGCTTCCATAGCACGCAACGCGAGCCAGCGGCTTATGGGTCTCAACGCTATTCGCTCCAACCCGCAGATTTGCGGTTACAACCTCACCGGTACCACGGACCAGGGTCTCTCCGGTGAGGGTCTCGTTACTCTCTTCCGGGAGATGAAGCCCGGTACCGTGGACGCCATGGCCGACGGCTTTGCCCCGGTGCGCTGGTGCACATTCGTTGAGCCGGTGAACGTGTTTAAGGGCACCGACGCCCGGAACGAGGTACGCCTTGAGGCGGTTGTGGCCAATGAGGACGTTATCGCACCCGGAACAAGCCTGCCGGCGCGGATTGAGGTCTTTGATTCAAACAACAACAGAGTGTTCTATCAGCGCATAACCGTGGACTTCCCCGAGGGCGAGGAGGGCAAACCCGCTCCCCTGGCTTTCAGCGCCTTTGACAAGAAAGTGGCCGCTGATTGGCCCGCAGGCAAGTACCGCATGGTGGCAACCTTCGAGAAGGGCGCCGCCGCCGCGGGAGGAACCGCCGAGTTCAACGTATTCGACTGGACGAAGATGCCGAGTATTGAGGGCAAGGAAGTTGTTCTCTTCGGTAAGGACGACGGTCTGGCGGAGTGGCTCAGAGGTCGGGGCGTTACCGTTAAGTCCTTCGACGCTTCCTCCACCAAGCGGGCTACCATAATCGTTGGCGAGAGCCGGGGCGACATGACGAAGGCGGACTTCGCGAATCTCGCCCGCCACATCGCCGGCGGTTCCAAGGCTATCTTCCTCTGCAACGGCGTCTTCGCGGAAGAGGGGAACCCCACCGCCTATCTGCCTCTGAAGGAGAAGGGCACCGTCAAGTGGATAGACAGCTGCGTCTACCACAAGGACGAGTGGATTCGCAAGCACCCCCTCACCGAAGGACTGCAGACCGGTCTTATGGACTACACTTTCTACCGCGAGACCATTCAGGCCAACTGCTATAAGGGCATAAGCAAGCCCAAGTGCACCGTGGCGGGAGCCATGTATATCGTGCCCAACTACGAGTCCGGTATTATGCTCTCCACCCACGACCTGGGCGCCGGTGAGTTTATCCTCAACACCCTCCGGGTGCGGGAAGAACTTTTCGACAGTCCCGTCAGCGAGTATCTCATTAAGAACATGATGAAATACTGCGAGGTGGATAAGAACGAATCCCTCGCGCCTGTGGATGAGAGTCTCATCGCGGAAATCGGACTCAAATAAGCGCCGAACATAAATATGGCTCCGGAATCATCTCCGGAGCCATTTGTAGATAATTCCCCGCTTTTTACGGCGGGGAATTGTTGTTTTACTTATATGTCGTGAACCAATTTACGGAGTCCTCGAGACCGCCGGGGCGGTTGCGGAGGAGCCACACTTCTCTGTGGCGCTTCTTAATCTCGTCGTAGTCCGCTTTCAGGTCGTCCTTTGTCTTGCCCGCAAGGAAGGCTCTGCCGCACTTAACGGCCAGCTTCAGCAGGGCGGAGACGTAGGTGATTTCCTTCATCAGCTTCTCGTCGCAGTCCAACTCCGCGATGCGGACGTCGATGTCCTTCATGTAGGCTTCGGCGTCGTTCAGAGTTTCGGCGGTGACGTACTTCACGGAGTGCTCGGAGGGGTTGAACACAAGGTGCCAAGGCACGGAGGAGTTGCCGATGGTGTTGTTGAAAACAAGGTGGGCGTCGCCCATGTCGCAGATGACCTTGCCTGTTTTGCCGGTGTTGTCGCCGAAAACGCAGGCTGAGAGGGTCTCGGGGACGTTTTCAACCTTTTCCGCGTTCCAGGAGGCCATAGCGCCGACCATGAAGCCGGGCCAAGTGACGGGGAGCGGGTCCTGATGACCTCTGTCGCCCCAGCTGGTATTCAGCATACCCAGGGTGCCGTTGGCAAGACCCACCTTGGCGGCGTTTTTGATGTTCTCAATCATGTTTGTGGTCCGTCCCGCGATGGAGCACCAGTTGGAGGTGCCGGGGCAGACATAGAAGTCCAGACCGGTTTCCGCGAACTTGGGGCAGTGCTCCGCGAAGGGGTGCTTGGCGTCGTAGCCCCATTCAAGAACGATGGCGTCCTCGGGAATCTCGGGAATGAGCTCCGGATATTTGATGATAATATCGCCCCAGAACATCATGCGCTTGCCGCGGGCGGTGACTTCTTTGTGGAGGTTCTTGATGTAGTCGATGTAGACTCTGCCGGTGCCTACCTGGTCGCAGAGGTTCTTGGAGCGGCTGCCTTCGTAGCCCAGTTCCTTTGTTTCGTCGCAGCCCACGTTAAAGAGGTCGGACTTGAAGCAGGGCAGCAGCTCGTCGAAGAGGGAGTTGATGAACTCTTTGGCCTTGGGGTCGATGGGACAGAGGCTGAAGGGGTCATCGAAGTGGCCCCAGAAGCTCTCGCCGCCGTTGGGGGAGTCCGCCAGAGGTCTGTACTCGTCGAACTTGAGCCAGCGTTCCATGTGGCCGAAGGAGTTCTGGTTGGGAACCAGCTCAACAAAGCGCTCTTCGCAGTAGTCCTGAAGCTCCAGGATTTCCTCGGCGGAAACGGGGGAGGCGTTCTTCCACACGGTGGGGTGGTTCAGGTACTTGAAGGTGTGTTCCATATACATCTGGAACTGGTTAATCTTCATACTCGCCAGTTTGTCGATGATTTCTTTGAGGGTCTCCATGGTGGGAACCTTGTCCCGACTCACGTCAAGCATAACGCCTCTGACGCCCATGTCCGGCGCGTCCTCAATCTCCATGCAGGGAATGGTGTCGCCGCACTGGTCGTAGATTTGGGCCAGCGTGCAGGCGCCGTAGAAAGCGCCCTGAGGGGTGGAAGCGTTGATTGTTATGCCGGTAGGCTTTACGGAAAGGGTGTAGCCCTCGCAGGGGATGTCCGCGTTCATGTCGGCTTTGATTGTGAGGGAGGCGGGGACTTTCACGGTGTCGGTGAGAGCCAGATCCAAGGGCATCTTAATCCGCTTGGCGGCGGAGCTGAGATCCGTGGGTTCATAGCCTTCGCCGGTGAGAAGCTTCAGCGCGGTGCCGGGCTTTACGGTGAAAGTTCCGTCGGTGTAGGTGAGTTTTTTCGGTACGGGTGCCAAAAACAGCATTTTTGTCTCCTATGACGTCCTTTTCGGACGGTATCAAATTCATTATACCGGTTCAAACCGTATTGTCAATACAAAAAAAGCCCCGTTTCCGAAAAAACGGGGAATTTTTCGCGTTTGCGGCGATGTATCAGAACTTATTTGCTTTGTCTCTGAGGGCGGCGAACATTTCGTCTCTGAGTTTCATGACGTATTCGGTGGCGTCGTCGAGAGCAACTTCCTCTTTCTTTTCGGTGCCCCGGACTCTGATTTCCACCTTGCCCTCGGCGCAGCCTCTGCCGGCCACAACCTGAATGGGGGTGCCCATAAGGTCGTTGTCTTTGAACTTGACGCCGGGCCGCTCGTCTCTGTCGTCCAGAAGCACGTCCACGCCCTTGTCCGTCAGTTCCTCATAGACCCGGGTGGCGGCCACGCACTGGTCGTCGATTTCCGGGTTGAGGAGCATGATGGTGACCTCGAAGGGGGCGACGGTGATGGGGAGAATCATGCCGTCCTTGTCGTTGTTCACTTCGGGAATGGCGGCCAGCATGCGGCTGATGCCCATGCCGTAGCAGCCCATGACATAGACTTTTTCCTTGCCGTCATCGTCCAGGAACTTGGCGTTCATGGCGTCGGAGTAGACTGTGCCCAGCTTGAAGATGTGGCCCACTTCCATGCCCTTTTCCACTTTGAGTTTGCCGGTGCACTTGGGGCAGCGGTCGCCCTTCACGGCGACTCTGATATCGGCGTAGATTGTGGGGCTGAAGTCCCGGTCGATGTTCACGTTCATAAGGTGGTAGCCGGTCTTGTTGGCGCCCACAACGGCGTTTGCCATACCGGCGATTTCCCGGTCGGCGATAATCTTGATTTCTTTTTTGAGACCCACGGGGCCGATGGAGCCTATCTCCGCGCCGATGACCTCAAGGGCGGTTTCCGGCTCAACCATCTCCACCTTCTTAACGCCGGCGGCGGCGGCCAGCTTGGGCTCATTGAGTTCCCGATCGCCCCGAACCAGGGCGGCCACGAACTTGTTGTCGGCTTTGTAGATGAGGGTCTTGATGATGCGCTTGGGGGATACCTTCAGGAAGTTGGCAACCTGTTCAACGGTGCGGGTGTCGGGAGTCTCAACCTCGGTGAGGGCGTTGAACTTCTCCTCGGACATCTTAATCTTCGTTTCGCCGATGGCGCACTTTTCGGAGTTGGCGGAGTAGCCGCAGGTGTCGCAGACCAGGATGTCGTCCTCACCGGCGGGAGTAATGACCATGTATTCCTGATTGGTCTTGCCGCCGATGGCGCCGGAGTCCGCCTCAACCGCCAGAGGCTCAAGGCCGCAGAGGGCGAAGGTGCGGGAGAAGGCGCGGTACATCTTGGCGTAGGAACTGTCCAAGGAGTCCCAATCCCGGTCGAAGCTGTAAGCGTCCAGCATGATGAACTCTCTGCCCCGGACAACGCCGCCTCTGGGCCGGGCTTCGTCTCTGCCCTTGCCCTGAATCTGGTAGAGGTTCATGGGAAGCTCTTTGTAGGAGCGCACGTTCCGGCGGACCAGATCGGTGACGATTTCCTCATGGGTGAAGCCGATGGCGTAGTCCCGGTAGCCTCTGTCCTTGAACTTAAAGAGAACGTCCAAGTCCCAGCGGCCGGTCTCTTTGTAGAGTTCGGCGGGAACCATGGTGGGCATGAGGATTTCCTGAGCGCCCGCGTCCTCCATTTCCTTGCGGACGATGGTTTCTATTTTGCGGATGAGCTTGTAGCCCAGGGGCAGGTAGTCGTAGATGCCCGCGGCCACTTTGCGGATGTAACCGGCGCGGAGGAGGAGTTTGTGATTAATCATCTCCGCTTCGGAGGGGATTTCCCTAAGGGTAGGGAAGAAAAGCTGTGTTGCTCTCATTTATTAACCTCTTCAGTTAAGTCTTTTACGACCGCGATTTCGTTGCAGTCGGGAAACTTCGGACAGTTGATGCAGTCCGACCAAATCTTTTGGGGGAGCTTCGAGTTCTCGATTTTCCCGAAACCGAGACGCTTGAAAAAGCCGTCCACGTAGGTGAGGGCGAATACACGGGGCACGCCCATTTCCTTTGCGTTTTCGATGCACCGCTCCGTTATAAGTTTGCCGTAGCCCTTGCCCTGGGCTTCTTCCGTCACCGCCAGGGACCGAATCTCCGCCAGATCGCTCCAGCAGATGTGCAGGGCGCAGCAGCCCACAATTTTGCCGTTTTCCTCCAGCACGTAGAAGTCCCGGATGTCCTCGTAGAGGGCGTTCAGGGACCGGGGCAGCATTTCGTCCTTGGCGGCGAAGCTGTTGATAATGCGCTGAATGTCCGGAATGTCGTCCACTTTGGCTTTGCGGATGACCACGCCGGTTGTTTCCGCCTTGGCGGCTTTCTTGTCGCCGCTCTCAATCACTTCCATCAGGGCGTCCACCAGCTTGTCTTCCGGCACTTTGTCGATAATCTCGCCTTTTTTGAACACCAGCCCGCAGCCCTTGCCGCCGGCTATGCCCACGTCCGCCATAGAAGCCTCGCCGGGACCGTTTACCACGCAGCCCATAACCGCCACGGTGATGGGTCTCTTGGGCGGGTTTTTGTCCAGCCTGCGGGATACTTCCCGAGCCAGACCCACAAGGTCGATTTCCGTTCTGCCGCAGGTGGGGCAGGACACGAGGTTGTAGGGCTTTTGCCGCAGGTTGAGCGACGCCAGGATTTCCTTGGCCGCCCGAACCTCTTCCTCAACGTCGGCGGTGAGGGACACCCGAATCGTATCGCCTATGCCCCGTGAGAGGAGGGAGCCGATGCCCACGGCGCTCTTTATGGAGCCTTGATAGGCGAGGCCCGCTTCGGTTACCCCAAGGTGAAGGGGATAGTCGCATTTTTCCGAGGCCAGCGTATAGGCCTCAATCATGGTCATTACGTCGGAGGCCTTAAGGGACAGGACTATATCGTAAAAGCCCATGTCCTCCAAAATCTTCGCTTCGTCCAAGGCGCTGGCAACAAGGGACTCCGCATCCGGCAGACCGTAGCGGCTTCTGTCGATTGAGCCTGAGTTGGCGCCGATGCGGATGGGAATGTTCCGCTCCGCCGCGGCTTTTGCCACCGCCTCAACGTATTCCCGCTTGCCGATGTTGCCCGGGTTGATGCGGAGTTTGTCGACGCCGCTTTCGATGGACTTCAGCGCCAGCTTGTAGTCGAAGTGAATGTCGGCCACCAGGGGTACGGATATTTGGGACTTAATCTCTTTAACGGCTTCCGCCGCCTCAGCGGTGGGCACGGCGACGCGCATAATGTCGCAGCCTATCTCCGCCAATCGGTTTATCTGGGCAACCGTGGCGTCGATGTCCGTTGTTTTTGTGTTGCACATCGATTGGACGGTAACGGGGGAACCGCCGCCCATTTCAATATTGCCGACTTTGATTTTTCGGGTCATCGCGGAATGTTCCCCGTGGCGTATCTGGTTATGTCGGAGCACATGACGTAAATGATGATGAAAGCGAGGATTGCCAGGCCGATCATCTGGGCCCGCTGCATTTCCCGGGCCGTGAGCCGTCTGCGGCGGATCCACTCGATGAAGATGAGGAGCAGGTGGCCGCCGTCGAGAACCGGAATGGGCAGTATGTTCATGACCGCCAGGGATAGACTCAGGAGAGCCGCCATCTGGGCAACGTAGTAGACGCCCAGGGAGACCATGGTGGAGGTCTGACCGGCAATCATGATGGGGCCGCCGATGTTGGCGCCGATGTTTTGGGGCTTCAGAGCGTCGACCAGAAGCGCTATTACGTAGCCGAACTGGATAAAGCCCATCTTTATGGATTTCACGAAGCCGGGCTTAATCAGCTCGTTCTGGGGCATAACACCGATGAGACCCACAAAGTCCGAGGCGGAGGGTGTGGCCGCCAGGGCGCTTCGCTTGAAGGTGAGTTTTTCGCCGTTGCGATCCACGGTGATAGTCACCGATCTGCCGCTCTTATCGTCGGACGCTTTCAGCATATCCTCGGCGGTGACGATGACCTTGTCGTCTATCTTGACGATTTTGTCGCCGGTTTTGATTGTGTTTTTTTCGTCTGCCGGTCTGGCGTAGCCGCCGGGGAAGTACCAGCGAATGTAGTGATAGTCCACATAGAGAACGTCGCAGTGTTGTTTGGCGGTTTTCGTTTTGCCGTTCCGCTTGTACTCGATATTCAAATCATGGCCGCCGGCCCGTTTGCCCGCCAAGGCGATGAAGTAGGGGTTGTCAACCTTTCTGCCGTTCACCTTTGTGAGGACGTCGCCCTTTTTGAAGAAGGAATCCTTGGGGGTTGCGTCGGTGGCGGTGAGGGTTTTCTTTTCCGTGTCGAAGGTCCAGACAGCGTTCAGGAAAGTGATGTTCCACTGAGGAGTGATGGTTTTGTCGAAGACTTTTTTGTTGCGGAGGACGGTAATCTTCAGGGGTCTGCCCGGAGATGTGTGAATCCTGTCAACCATGTCCCTGCCGTCTTTAACCGGAATATCGTTTATGGCGGTGATGGTGTCTCCGGCCCTGAGACCCGCTTCCGCGGCGGGAGTGTTCGGATTCACTACGAGAATCTTATTGAGGGTCTTTCCGGCCACGAATCCCCAGCCTACGCCTATTACGAGGAAGAGAATGAGAGCCAGAAGGAAAGAGGCGAAGGGACCGGCAAAGACCACCAGAGCCCGTTTCCAAAGAGATTTGGCTTGGAATCCGTCGGGAATCGTTTCCTCGGAGCCCGGTTCCATGCCGGCGATGTTCACGAAGCCGCCCAGGGGAATCCAGCGCAGATTGAACTGTGTTCCGCTTTTGTTGAAGAGTTTGCGGACGATGGGGCCGAATCCCAGGGAGAACTCGTCCACACGCATTCCGGCCCAGCGGGCCGCCAGATAGTGACCGCACTCGTGGAATATAACCAGCAGAGCGAAAACGATTATAAGGGCTATGATTGTTTCGATAATAAGCATGTCGGCTCCTATTGGGCAAGGCTCCGGCGGGTTTCCCCGTCCACAGCGTAGATTTCGTCGATTGTGGGGTTATGAATTGTGTTGTGGCCGCTCATGGCCGCCTCAACGATTTTCGGTATGTCGGTAAATTTTATCTCACCGGCGAGGAATTTCGACACCGCCACCTCGTCCGCGGCGTTCATAACCACCGCGAGGGTGCCGCCCACCTTCGCAGCCTCTTTGGCGAGAGCCAGGCAGGGGAACCGGTCGTAATCGGGTTTTGAGAACTCAAGCCTGGCGACGTCGAAAAGGTTCAGTCTCGGCAGATTCGTGTCCGCCCGCTCGGGATAGAGCAGGGCGTACTGAATGGGCAGCCGCATGTCCGGCATACCCAGCTGGGCGATAATCGCGCCGTCGGCGAACTCCACCATGGAGTGTACGGTGCTGGTGGGGTGGATGTAAACCTCGATTTTGTCTCCGGCCACGCCGAAAAGATGCTTCGCCTCGATAATCTCCAGACCCTTGTTCATAAGGGTGGCGGAGTCAACGGTGACCTTTTTGCCCATTTTCCATGTGGGATGGGCCAGGGCCTCTTCGGCGGTGACGTTTTCCAAAACTTCCTTCGGCGTGTCTCTGAAGGCGCCGCCGGAAGCGGTAAGTAAAATCTTCTCTATTGTTTTCGGGTCCTCCCCGTTGAGACACTGAAATATGGCGCTGTGCTCGCTGTCGATGGGGAGAATCGGCACTCCCTTGTCCCGGGCCGCCTTCATGACGATGTGTCCCGCGGCCACCAGCACTTCCTTGCTGGCAAGGGCAATCTCTTTTCCGGCTTCAATGGCGTCCAAAGTGGGCTGAAGTCCCGGAGTGCCCGCCACGGAGATTATGACTTCGTCGCAGTCCTCCGCCACGGCGGCTTCCCGAAATCCCTCTTTGCCGCCCAAAACTTTCACGCCGGGCAAGGATTCCCGAACGTAATTCAGTTTGCTTTCGTCGCCGATGCAGACAGTGGCGGATCCGAACTCCTTCGCCTGGGCGATAAGCATATCGGCGTTGGAGTGGGTGGCCAGGGAGGCGATTTTTATTCTTCCCCCCAGGCGCCGAACAACGTCCGCCACCTGTGTTCCGATGGAGCCGCAGGAGCCCAAAAGCGCGATTGACTTACTCATCGTCGGAGACCTTTCCGAAGCGGCGTTTGCGGCCGCCGAAAGCGGCGACGGCTTTTTTCAGTTCGTCCTCGTTGAAG
This sequence comes from Abditibacteriota bacterium, assembly GCA_017958015.1. GTDB lineage: Bacteria > Armatimonadota > UBA5829 > UBA5829 > UBA5829 > RGIG10368. The sequence continues at coordinate 12,684 of JAGDDM010000261.1, forward strand.
TCCGGCCAGAGAATGTCGGTGATGTAGAACTCCGAATAGGCAATCTCCCACAAAAGGAAGTTGCTGACCCTAATCTCGCCGGAGGTGCGGATAACAAGGTCCGGGTCCGGGATTTCAGGGTGGTACATGCAGCCGGAGAGGGCGGCCTCATCGATGTCTTCCGGCTTGATTTCGCCCTTGGCGGCTTTTTCCGCCAGTTTTCGGGCGGCGTCGACGATTTCGTTTCTGCCGCCGTAGTTCACGGCGATGTTGAAGACTATTCCGGTGTTGGTCGAAGTCTCCTCAATGTCCCGAATGAACATCTTTCGCACTTTTGCGGGCAGTTCGTCAATACGTCCGGAGGCCACCACCTTCACGTTTTCCTTTTTCAGGGAGTCCAGCTCGGCGGCGGCGGCTTCGGCGAAGAGGGACATGAGGAAATCAACCTCCGCTTTGGGCCGCTTGAAGTTCTCGGAGGAAAAGGCGTACACCGTCAGGTACTTGACGCCCATATCCGAGGCGGCTTTCAAAATGTTTCGGAGATTCCTGTAGCCCTGAGCGTGGCCCTTGAATCGGGGCTGGCCCTGTCGGGTAGCCCATCTGCCGTTGCCGTCCATTATTATGGCGATGTGTGTGGGAACAGTCATTTTGTATAAAAACGGCCCCCGCCTTTTTGAAGCAGGGGCTGAATCGTTGTTGTCAGATTTCGTTGAGCTCAGCCTCTTTTTTGGAGGTAAGCTTGTCGAGGTCGGCAATGAACTTATCCGTGTCTTTCTGGATTTGGTTCTGCATCTGCTTCGCGTCGTCTTCGGTTATTTCCGAGGATTTCTGCTGAGCCTTGATGGCCTCATTAACGTCTCTGCGGATGTTTCTGATGGCGACCTTGTGGCTCTCCGCCTTCTTGTGAAGGATCTTGGTGAGCTCTTTTCTCCGCTCCTGGTTGAGGGGCGGGATGTTGATGCGGATAACCGAACCGTCGGAACTGGGGTTGAAACCCATGTCCGAAGACTGGAGCGCCTTCAAAACGTTGTCCAGAGAGGACTTGTCGAAAGGCGCGATAAGAAGCTGTCTGGGCTCGGGCACGGAAATACCCGCCAACTGATTGAGAGGCGTGAGAGATCCGTAGTAGTCGACTTTGATGCTGTCAAGAAGCATCGGGTTGGCCCGGCCGGTGCGGATTGTGGCATAATCCTTGCTCGCGGCCTCAAGGGTCTTGCTCATACGCCGAGTGGCGTCTTCCATAATGTCTTTTGCCATTTGCTTCTCCTTTGATTATTTTACGACGGTGCCTATCTTCTCGCCCTGGGCGGCACGGGTGATGTTGCCCTTTTGATGGACGTCGAAAACCACGATGGGCATGTTGTTTTCCATGCAGAGGGCGAAGGCGGTGAGGTCCATAACCTTCAGACCCTTGTCGATGGCTTCGGCGAAAGGAACCGTATCGTATTTTTTCGCGGTGGGATCTTTTTTGGGATCCGCGGTGTAGACACCGTCCACGTTGGTGGCCTTGAGAACCGCGTCAACGTGGAGCTCGACGGCCCGGAGAGCCGCGGCGGTGTCGGTGGTAAAGAAGGGATTTCCCGTTCCGGCGGCCAGAATGACCACTCTGCCTTTTTCGAGGTGGCGTATGGCCCGTCTGCGGACGAAAAGCTCCGAGACTTCCGCCATGCCGATGGCGCTCTGGACTCTGGTGGGAACACCTATCTTTTCCAGGGCGTCCTGAAGGGCGAGACAGTTGATGACCGTGGCCAGCATACCCATGTAGTCGCCGGTTGCCCGGTCGATTCCCTGTTCGCTGGCGGATACGCCCCGGATGATGTTTCCGGCGCCGATTACAACCGCGATTTCCGTTCCGGACTCGGAGGCGTGTTTGATGTCCTCGGCGATGTCCTTGATAATCGCGTGGTCGATGCCGTAGTCCTTGGAACCGGCAAAGGATTCGCCGGAAAGTTTAAGGAGTACTCTCTTGAAGGGCTTTCCCTTACTTGTCACCGGAGGTTTCTCCGACTTGGAATCTGATGTAGCTCTGAACGGCAATCTTCTCGCCCACTTCCTTGGAAACGGACTTGATGAGCTTGTCGATGGTCATGCTCTCGTCCTTGATGAAGGACTGGTCGCCGAGACATACTCTGGCGAAGAACTCCTTGACCATTCTGCCCTCAACCATCTTCTCGACGATGTTGGCGGGCTTGCCCTCGGCCAGAGCCTTGTTCACCTGGACGGTCTTTTCCGCTTCGTAAACTTCGGCGGGAATCTCATCTCTGGTGAGGTACTGAGGAGTGGACCAAGAAATGTGCATGGCGATATCTTTGGCCAGGTTCTTAACGGCGTCGGTCTTGGCGGCGTCGTCGGATTCGCAACCGAGGGCCACGAGAACGGCGATCTGGTCGCCCATGTGGGTGTAGCTGCCAACGCAGCCGGCGCCGGAGACGCTGAGCTTGCCCACTCTGGTGACGGCCAGCTTCTCACCGATCTTGCCCATGAGTTCCTTTACGTAGTCCTCAACGGTAACGGAGGTGTTGCCGGCGTAGGGCTTGGAAAGCAGGCAGTCCTTGCAGGCGATGTCTTCGTCGACGGCCTGCTTGGCGAGGGTCTTGGCCATGGCCACGAAATCGTCGGCCTTGGCTACGAAACTGGTTTCGCAGTTGGCTTCAACAAGGGCGCCGGTCTTTCCGTCTTCGGATACGCAGCAGCCGATGAGGCCTTCGGAAGCGGACTTGGATTCCCGCTTGGCGGCTACCTTGAGGCCCTTCTCCCGGAGGAGGGCGACGGCCTTCTCGAAATCACCGTCGGTCTCGGTGAGGGCCTTCTTGCAGTCCATCATACCGATACCGGTCTGTTCTCTGAGTTTCTTTACTAAATCGGCGGTAATTGCCATGATTAATTCTCCGTATGTATAAAGTTAGATTGGTTGATTATTCTTCGTCTTTGGCTTCTTCGTCGGCGGCTTCCTCGGCGGGAGCGGCGTCAACGTCGGGCTTCTCTTCGTCTTCGGCAACCTCGGCTTCGACCTCTTCGGTCTCCTCGGCTTCCTCTTCCATGGGTCTTACTTCCTTGACGGCTTCGCTGATCTTGTCGGAAATGAGCTTGATGGCTCTGATAGCGTCGTCGTTGCCGGGAATGACATAATCCACTTCGTCCGGGTCGCAGTTGGTGTCAACGATGGCGACTACGGGGATACCGAGCTTCTTGGCTTCCAGAAGGGCGATGCGCTCCTTCTTGAGGTCAACGATGAAGATGACGCCCGGGAGCTTGGGCATATCTTTGATACCGCCGAGAACGTGCTCCAGCTTTTCGCGCTCGATTCTCTTCTGAGCGGCTTCCTTCTTGGTGAGCTGCTCGAAGGTGCCTTCTTCTTCCATCTTCTCAAGCTCGCGGAGCTTGGCGATTCTGGTCTTGATGGTGGCGTAGTTGGTGAGCAGACCGCCCAGCCAGCGGTGATTGACGTAGAACATACCGCAGTTGACGGCGGCGTTCTTGACGGCTTCCTGAGCCTGCTTCTTGGTGCCGACGAAGAGAAGAATCTCTCCCTCGGAGACCTTTTCCTGAACGAAGTTCTTGGCGTCTTCGAAGAGCTTCAACGTCTGGTGAAGGTCGATGATGTAGATACCGTTGCGACCGCCGTAGATGTATTTCTTCATCTTCGGGTTCCAGCGGTGGGTGCGGTGACCGAAATGGACTCCGGCCTCCAAAAGTTCTTTCATAGATACTGACGGCATAATGCGTCCTCCTAAGGTTGTTCTTCCCGTTTTCTTTTGATTGCTTCGGCAACACCTCAAGCATTCGAAAACGGTGATTAGTATTGTAAACCGAATAATTATAGCATGTTCGACGAAAAAAGTCAAAAAAAATATTTACCGCCTCCCCACTTGACGAAGCGGCGGCAAAGTAGTATAATCATATAGTCATTTTACGACATGCGCCTGTAGCTCAGTGGATAGAGCGATTGGTTGCGGACCAATAGGTCGGGAGTTCGAGTCTCTTCAGGCGCGCCAAACATCACCCGCTTCGGCGGGCTTTTTTTTGTGCTACCCGAGCAATTCGCGGGCGGTATTTGCCAGAGCCGCGAAGTCCCCAAGGTCCAGTTTCTCGCCCCGTATCTTTTCGTCGATACCGGTTTTCGCCAGAACCTTCGCGGCGAAGTCCTTTGTCCAGAGGAGATACTCCGAATTCGCCAGGGCGTTCAGCACGGTTTTCCGCCGTTTGCCGAAGGCGGAGCGGATTATGTCGAACATGAGTTTTTCGTCGCTTGTCTCCACCGCGCCGGTGTCCCTCATTGTGAGTTTCAGAACCTCGGAATCCACCTTGGGCACCGGGTAGAACACGTTGCGGCTCACCTTTACCACCGATTTCACGTCGCAATAATATCGAACAAAGAGGGTGAGGGAACCGTAGTCGGAGGAGCCGGGCGCGGAGCGAAGCCTGTCCGCCACTTCCCGCTGAATCATCATGGTGACGGATTTCACTTTGTCGCGATTTTCGATAAGTTTCGTGATGATGGGGGTGGTGATGTAATAGGGGAGATTGCCGACAACCGTGGCTTTTTCGCTTCCGAAGAGAGAGTCCGTGTCAATCTTCAGAAAGTCGCCGAATATAAGGTCGATATCATCCCCGAAAAAGTCCCGCAGGTGCTCCTCAAGGGTCCCGTCCGCCTCAACACAGGCGGGGCGCAGACCGGCCTCGATGAGGGCTTGGGTGAGGGCTCCCAGCCCGGGGCCTATCTCGATGACCCGCCGATTTCCGTCCTCCGCCGCGCTTTCGGCTATTTTGCGGAGAATGTTTTTGTCGATGAGGAAGTTTTGACCCAGACCCTTTTTGGGCATGAGGCCTCTTTCGGCGAGGATATTTTTGATTACGGCGGGTGATGACAGATTATCCGTTTTCATGAGAGTTTAAGATGTTAACGCAAAAAAAGCGGGACCGCCGAAGCGGTCCCTGTTTTTCGGATTTAGTCGAGAATCTGAACCGTAACGGTTCTTCTGCCGAATCTTATGGCTTCGGCTCTGGAGTTGAAGCAAAGGTCGATTCTGTTACCTTTGATCGCTCCTCCGCAGTCTCCCGCGATGGCCATTCCGTATCCCTCGATATAGAGTTTCGTTCTGTAGGGAATGACTCTCGGGTCAACGGCAACCACGCCTTTCTTGGCCCGAAGACCGATGGCGGTGATACCGTTGGAATGTTTGCCGCAGCTGCTGGCGCAGTAGCCTGTGGCGCGCATTTTCATGACTTTGCGGACGTTGTGAGATCCTCTGCTGGTGGTCGCGGTTGTTTTCCGCGGGCCCATGGTCACAACCCGGGTGACGGGCTGTCTCAGTACGTTCTTCACACCGGTGGGGGTGTGTTTTACAAGTTTGCCGTCTTCGTAACGAACCTTGTACTCCACCTTCATCTCACCCGGAACGCCGGCTTTGATTTCCTTGATTTGGCCGGGTTTGAGGTTGGTGTCGATATCGGTTGTTGTTTTGAAGGGGATGGGCTCGATGGCCGTTTCCGTCTTCTCCGTTACTTTGACAACCGTGATTTTCAGGTTGTTCTTAACGGCTTCGTTTCGTGATGGCGAGACCTTGTCTGTGGAGTCAAGGTCAACCCCGATTTCTTTAAGGGCGGCACCGACGGTCTTCTGCGAAGTGTGGAACTCCTGGTTAATGCCCTGCGACTTGGCAATAACCGTGATCTTCGTGTGAGACTGTGCTTGCACCACGTCATCTCGGTTGGCTGCTATATTGGCAAAAAGCGCGACGGAAATGATCACCGCGTTGACAATATTTTTGGCAAGCCGAAACTTTCGTTTACGCAATAGATTGCCTCCTTTCCTACCGGGCCCGAAATACCCGATAAGTTAGGACATTGTACCGGATTAAGAATCGTTTGTCAAATTTTCGGGGATTTCATAGGGGATTACCGCTTCAAACGGGTACATAAAACCCTCCGAATTCGGGTCGTCGGTTATAATAATTTTATCCGCCAAAACCGCCCCGTCGGCGGCGATTTCCAACCGGTGTTTTCCCTTTTTCAGTTCGACTTTCGCGCAAATCGGATAGCGCAAATCCGCCGAGGTTTCGGCGCAGACCGCCGCCGCTTCCCTGCCGTCAATCCGAAGTTTCGCCGAGCCTCCCAGGCTCCTGCCCATGACGCAGAAGGAATATTTTCCGTTTTCCGGCACCGTTATCTCCGCGGATATTTTCGTCTCTTCCGTAAGGCGCACGGACACGCCGGTTTTGCCGTAGGAACTTCTGTAAACCCGTTCCCGCTTCGCTTCCGGCGGGGCGGTATTTTCAATCTCAATTACCGCCTCAAAGGGCTTGCGGGCGAAAATGTGGGATTTAACGGACTTCGCCGGGAGGGTTATCTCGTAGGCGAGTCTGTCTTTGTCGTAAGAAAGCTTCGCCGTTTTGAGAAAATCCTCCGGGATGCTTTCCTTAATCGTCACCGATTTGTCGGTTGTGTTGTAATAGAGGACTCTGTCGCCGGTTACGGCGGAGAGGACGCCGTCGGCGGCGGCGGCGAGGGGAGATGTTATCTTCTCCGGCGCGTATTCTTCCGACGGAAAATCCGCTTCGGCGCCGTCGATTGTTTTCACGGGGCCGCCTTTTACCAGCGTTTTCACGCCGGAGGTTTTAATCGCTTCCGCCGTTTCTTTTTTCACGTACTCCGTGTCGAATACGATGAGGGTTTTGTATTTTTTGAGGGCGCCGTCGGCGATGAGGGTTTCGTCGATGATGTCGAAGTCGCAAATGTCCCGAAGCTCATTCGCGAACTCGTTAAATCCCTTGGGATATGTTTCCGTCAGCTTCAGAATGTGGGCCGTTTCCGGGAAGAGGAGGGCTGTGTCGGCACTCGCCGGGGCTGTTCCAGCTTCCGAGCCGTGGTTCGCGATAATGTGGGCAAGACCCACAAGCTTTTCCGGGTCGGCGAAAACCGATTTCGAGCCGCAGAGGGCGGAGTCGAAGATATTGTCGGTGAGAACGGTCTCGAAGGGCACATTGTAATGGGCGCAGGCGGCGGCCAGGAGTCTCGTTTCGACGTAGTTCTCCGACACGCAGTCGATGCCGCAGCCTATCTCGGACATGGCTTTAACCAGGGCGGAGGGGTTTACGCCCCTCGCGGGACTCGATATGTCCGCCACCTTGGGGGAGACTTTGTCGAAGTGTTTTTTCGCCGACGCGCAGATTTCCTTGGCGGTTTTCGTCATTGAGCGTGAATACCACTCGCAGAAGTCGAGGATGGCCTGGGGGTGGGAGGTGGTTTTCGGATAGGCGATTTCCGACGCGTGCCAGGCTTTGAGGACTTCTTCTTCCGAGCCGTATTTCTTTGTCATTGTTTCGGTGAAGTCGTACCAGGCGGCGGGGTCGGCGGCGAAATATCTGTACACTCCGCCGGGGGCCGGGAATCCCGCTTCCCCCGTGGTGCCGCATATGCCGGGGTGAATCCGGGCCGGCTGTGTTTTGAGGACCCGGGCCAACTCCCCGTAGTAGGTTTCGGCGATTTCCTCAAGGCGTCCTGTCCAGAGAGAGTAGATGTCGATGTCCGCCTCCGCCCGGAGCCGCAGCGCCGAGTCGTCGTAGTCGGGGATGATGTGAGTAATGGGGCAGTAGGTGAGGTTCACATTGTCGGCGAAGGCTTTTTCCGCCATGGACGTGACCGTGCCCCAGAACCGTTCACCGCTTTGGAGCCTGTTGGTGTTGTCGAATATCCTCATCTCGAGGGCGGAGACGCCTATCTTCTTCATGAACGGGTGCAGATCCCCCATGTCGGCGGGAGTTCGGAAGTCCAGAGCCGCTTCCGCGTAGCCGGTGACTATGTCGAACTTCGGAACGGGGACGACTTTGTCCGTGACGGGC
>JAGDDM010000262.1 GCA_017958015.1 Abditibacteriota bacterium
GCCGGTGTACGCCCTCTTCGTAGGACTCTTTTTCTCGAAAAACGGCGCCATGGTTATCCTTTCCCTCTACGCTTTGGGCGTTCTGCTGGCGGTGGCAAGCGGCAAACTCTTCCGCAAAACACTCTTCAAAAACGCCCCCTCCCCCTTCGTCATGGAACTGCCGCCCTACCGAATGCCCACATTCAAAGGCACCATGATCCACGCTTGGGAAAAGACCCACGGCTTCATCATGAAAGCCGGTACGATTATCCTCGCCTCCGCGGTTATAATATGGGCGTTGGCAACGCTGCCCTACGGCGTTGAGTACGGCTCCGCCGATTCCCTGGCGGGCAAACTGGGCATGTTCTTCGCCCCGGTAATGAAGCCCCTGGGACTCAGCTGGCAGGCAATCGTGGCCCTCATCTTCGGCCTCAGCGCCAAGGAAGTTGTGGTTGGCTCTCTTGAGGTTCTTTACGGCAGCAACGCGGCCATTGCCGCCGCTTTCACCCCTCTGACCGCCTACGTATTCATGGCCTTTTGCCTTATATACGTCCCCTGCCTGGCCTGCGTGGCCACCATCCGCCGGGAGACCGCGTCCCTGAAGTGGACGATATTTGCCTGTTCGTACCTGCTTGTTCTGGCCTACATCGTCAGTCTGGCAATACGTCTCATCGGAAAGGCTATGGGCTTTTGATATGGCCGAAAAAATAATTGTGGCACTCATTGTCCTCGCCGCCCTGTTTTTCGCGCTGCGGTACACAATCAAAACCGGCGGTTGCGGATGCGGATGCGACGGGTGCAAAGCAAAGTGCGATAAAAAAGATAAATAAGGAGTGTAAAACCATGAAAAAAGCGTTGATTGTCTACGGCGGCTGGGAAGGACACTATCCCACGGAGCTGTCGGAGTTGTTCGGCTCTTGGCTGACGGAGGCGGGTTTTTCCGTGACGAAATCCGACACCTTGGACGTTTTCGCCGACGAATCCTATCTTTCCGGCTTCGACCTTTTGGTTCCGATTTGGACCATGGGGGAGCTGCCCGACGAGTACGCGAAAAACGTAAGCAAGGTTGTGGCCGCGGGTTGCGGCATGGCGGGCTGTCACGGCGGTATGTGCGACGCCTTCCGAAACAACTGCGAGTGGCAGTTTATCACCGGCGCCCAGTGGGTCGCCCACCCCGGCAACTCGGACTACGAGTATGAGGTCAACATCAAAAAGAGCGCGGACAGCCCTTTGGTTGCCGGCATCTCCGATTTTCGCGTAAAGAGCGAACAGTATTACATCCACGTCGACCCCGCCGTCCACGTTTTGGCAACCACATCTTTCCCCGTGGCCGACGGTCCCCACGCCGCCAACGGCAAAGTCGACGTTCCCGTGGTGTTCACCAAGAAATGGGGCAAGGGCAAGATTTATTACAACTCCCTGGGCCACTCGCCGGAGACTTTCGATATTCCCGAGGCGAAGGAGCTTATGCTGCGGGGCCTCATTTGGGCGGCCCGCTGAGGAAAGACAATGGAAAAAGTCAACATCGGCGTTGTGGGCTGCGGCAACATCAGCGGCATATATTTTCAAAATTTAACGAAGGTTTTTCTCAACACAAACGTCTACGCCTGCGCCGACCTGAACCCGGAGCGGGCGAAAGCGGCGGCGGAGAAATACGCCATTCCCCGGATTATGACCTTTGAGGACATGCTCGGCGACGACAATATTTCGATTATTCTGAACCTCACCACGCCGGGCGCTCACTACTCTGTCTGCAAAGCCGCCCTCTCCGCCGGCAAGCACGTCTACACCGAAAAGCCCCTCTGTCTGCGCTTTGACGAAGGCGCCGAGCTTGTCCGCCTGGCGGAGGAAAAAGGGCTGTATCTGGGCTGCGCTCCCGACACCTTCTTGGGCGCCGGACTCCAAACCTGCCGCAAACTCATCGACGGCGGGTTCATCGGCGACATCGTGGGCGCCTCCGCCTTTATGCTCTGTCCCGGCCACGAGAGTTGGCATCCCGACCCGGAGTTCTACTACAAACCCGGCGGCGGCCCCATGTTCGATATGGGTCCCTACTACCTAACGGCTCTTGTGGACCTTTTGGGCGGCGTGAAAGAAATCTGCGGCATGGGCAACATAACCTTTCCGGAACGCACAATCACAAGCGAAAAGAAGTTCGGCGAGAAAATCAAGGTGGAGACGGACACCCACATCGCCGGGATGCTCCGGTTCCGAAACGGAGCCCTGGGCACAATCACAACCAGCTTCGACGTGGCGAAATCCGCCCTGCCCAACATCGAGATTTACGGCACCCGAGGACCGATTTTGACGCCGGATCCCAACACTTTCGGCGGCAGCGTCATGCTGGCAACCCGGGACGGCTCCGGATTCCGGGAGATTCCCCTATCTTTCGGGTATTCGGAAAACAGCCGCGGTCTGGGGGTGAGCGACATGGCGAAATGCGTCCTCTCCGGCGGCGACAACAGAGCCTCCGGCGCCCGGGCGCTGCACGTCCTCGAAATCATGGAGTTCTTCCGAACCTGCGACGCGGAGAAAGCGTACCACGCCATGACCACGAATCCGGAAAGAAGCGCTCCCATGAACCCCGGCGCGATAAAAGGCGAAGTCTGAACAAAACAAATACCGCTCGCTCCCCGAAAGGAACGAGCGGTTTGTTTTTGCCTGTTTATCAGCGAATGGCATTGTCCATGTTGTCGCACATGGCGTTCAGTTTGGCGATTCTGTCCGCGGTGGGCGGATGGGTGCTGAAAAGCCGCTGAGCGAGATCCGCGGAGAAGGGACAGACAATGTACATGTGGGACATTGTCTCGTTTGCGGCGGTCTGCTGCAGGGGAGCGGCGTTCACGCCCATTTCCAGTTTATGAAGAGCGTTGGCGAGGGCCCAGGGCTTGCCGGAAATTTTGGCTCCGCCGGCGTCCGCCATATACTCTCTCGAGCGGGATACGGCCATCTGAATTAGGGACGCGGCGATGCCGGCGAAGATGAGTACAATAACTCCCGCCAGAGCGTTGTTTCCTCTGCCGTTGTTGTTGTCTCTTCCGCCGAAAACCGCGGCCAGTCTGGAAAGGGAGGCTATGGCGCCGGCCATGGTGGCGGCGATGGTGGAAATGAGAATATCTCTGTTTTTCACGTGGGTAAGCTCATGACCGAGAACTCCCTCAAGCTCGTCATCGTCCAAAATACGCATGATGCCGTCGGTTACGGCCACAGCGGAATGGTGAGGATCTCTGCCGGTGGCGAAGGCGTTGGGCTGGTCCGTGGGAATGCGGTAGATTTTGGGCATGGGCAATCCGGCGTTGCCGCAGAGACTGCGAACCATCTGATAAATCTTCGGGTTGTCTTCCTCGGCGATGGGCTGAGCTCTGCAGGAAGCCAGTGCCAGCTTGTCGCTGAACCAATAGGACAGAGCGTTGGTCCCGATAGCGGCGGCCAAAGCGTACATCATACCGGTTTTGCCGCCGGCGTACTCTCCGACTATCATAAATATAGCCGTGAGCAAAAGCATAAGCATAAATGTTTTGAATCCGTTCATATCTCCTCCGAAAATCAGCTTTCGGGCATTATGATGGCCGCGATAATATAGGCGATGATGCCCACGCCGGAACAAAGAGCGAATATCACCCACAGTATGCGCATAATCGTCACGTCAATGGCGAAATATTCCGCCATTCCGGAACAGACTCCGGCGATTTTCTTGTTTCCGACGTTTTTGCAAAGTTTTCTGTCCATTCGGGACCTCCTTACTTCAAAAGCTCCGCCGCCGCTCCCGCGGGAATGTAGGCGGATGATTTTATTTTCGACAGGTTCGGCTTCGGTCCGCCGCACGCGTCGATAATTCTTTTCGTCAGTTCCTCCCCCTTAAGCCCGTCGTACTTTAGGGGCTCGACCCCGCACTCTCGGGCGAAGGCGTCCACCTTGGGATCGTAGGACACCGGCACCACCGGCACTCCCTCTCCCGCGGCGAAGATAAGCGCGTGGAGCCGCATGGCAACGGTGACGGCGCTCGAGGCGAAGAAACCTTTTATCTCCCCCACGCTCTCAAGGGATGTTTCCGTCGCGAATCCCATGGACTCGCAGACTTCCGTATCCTCCGACTTCTGCATGGGCAGAGCGATCACGTCCAGCCCCAGCTCCTCCGCGGCCGCCTTCACGCCTCGGGCTATCTCCGCGAGGTTGTCCGCTCCCCAACGTCTGGGGGCGAGAGCGATGTAGCCTCGGCGCGTGTAGGGAACGGCTTTAACGAGCAAAGCCGGGTCCCCCACCACGGTAATATCTTTCGTTACGCCGATTTCCCTCAAAAGTTCCGCGGACTCCGTATCCCGCACGGTCACCGCGTCGGCTTTGTTTATAGCCTTGGCGGTGGCTTTGCGGGCGGCATTTGAGTTTACGGGCCCTATTCCCTGGGCGTATATCATAGTCTTTTTGCCCATTATCTGAGCCAGGCGCAAAACGGCCAGGTAGTAGTATATGCTCCGCTTGCTGGTGGCGTCCTGCAAAAGGGACCCTCCGCCGCTTATGAGCAAATCGCAGCCGGCCACGGCGGGCAGAAGTTGTTTGTACCTGTGAACCGCGCTCACGTTGTGGTGTTCAAGGGTGTAAGCGGGATTCGACGAAAGAACCGTAATATCGCCGTCAAGGGCTTCCGACAGGGAGGATAATATCCCGGACAGCACCGCCTCGTCTCCGGCGTTACCGAAACCGTAGTAGCCGGAGAGCAAAATCTTCCTGCTCATTCCTTGGTGACCTTGATAACGATTGTGCTCAGAATGATGCCGATAACGAGACCCACCCACAAACCGTTCAGCGTGCGCACGAAACTGAGAATCAGGGGCGTGTGAATGTGGCAGAAAGTGTTGAGGGCGGAAATAAGTCCCACGGAACCCACCACGATACAGGGCACCGCCCAGTTGCGCTTGCCCTTGGTGAGGAAGGCCATACCCGCCATAAGCAGGGGATAGCCCACCAAGAACTCCTTCGTTCTGGGCCGCACGAAAAGAACTTTATCGAGCACGGAACGGAAAGCCAGCTCAAAACTGCCGGCGCCCAGTCCGGAATCGTTTCCGCTGCGGGCCAGCATAAGCCCAACAACACCCAGCATCACAACGCCGATGCCCACCTGCCAGAGGAGAACAGGGTTGCGTCCCAGTTTAAGGAGCGCGTCCCGGAAGGTTTTATTGGCATCCCGACAGGTCTGCCGATTCCACACGATACCGCCCACGAAAAGACAGCAGGCGGCCAAAACCGGAATGAGGTGGGCAAGCTTCACACCCATGAACATGCAGACCCGGAGAACGAAATTTCTGTCGGCGATGAGGCCCTCGACAAGGAGCCCGCCGCAAACGGAAACGAGAACGCAGAGCACGAGCCTGGCGGCAATCTTCGCCACCGACTCCATCATCTCCGTTTTTGCGGCCACCACCACGCCGAGAATCGGGAAAACGACGGCGGCCAGCAGAGCCGCCAGCTTTTGGGCGGTAAAGGATACGTAGGGACCGAAAACGCAGAAAGCGAAAAGCACCGCGAACCAGCCGAACACCGCCCCGGCGGAGAGGTTGAATACCACCGTGAGCAAAAGGAGCGCCCCGGCGACAACCCCCAAACCGGCCACAGCGCGGAACAGGGGCTTAACGGTCATGACCTCGAAGGGTTCCGCGGACCCGATTGTGTATCCGCAGGCTTTTATGGCGTCGGCGATTTCGGTTATATACTCGGTGTTGTTCTTAAGCTGTTCCCCGGAGGATGTGTCGAAGGTGCGGATATAGCACATCTTCACGTTCCGCTCCCGAACGGCCTTGCGGTACCGCTCGATAAGGGTGTCCTTGGACATGGGCACCTGCTCCATGGCGGAGACGCTGTGAACGATGATTGTGCTGCCGGGAATCTTGGCGGCCATGGCTTCCTCGCCCCGCTGTTTGGCGAACTCAACCTTGCCCACAATGAGACCGTACCGCTCTATGGACTCCGCCGCGTCGGCGACGGATTCCTTGAAACCGAAGACTCTGTCCGAGGCGAAGATAATCTTGCGGATGCCGCAGCTCTTCACATAGGCCAGCTTGGCGTCGATGGCCGCGGGAGTGATGCCCACATAGTTGTATATCCGCCCCACCGGCTCCAAACCGACGGATTTAATGATATTCAAAGCGTCCCTGTCGAAACCGATGGGCAGCTTCTCCACGAAGTCGGAAGTGACCCCGGATATCTTAACGGAGGAACCGTTGAGGGTAAGACTGTTTTTGAGGGCGGGCATGGCGATGAGGAGCTGTTTGTACGTCTCCGCAGCGTCCGCCTCGGTGAAAGTGTAGGTGTCCTTGCCGTTGAAAGAAACCTCGTTTTTGCGAACGAGATCGCCGAAAAGCCCCTCCGTCAGAGCCACGGACACCGCGCCGCCGGACTTGAAGGACTCGAAGGCGTCGGCGGGAGTGATGCCGTTCAACGCCGCGAAGCCGGTCACATCGTCGTAGTCCAGAACTATCTCGATATTTTTGCTCCGGGACTCCATCTCGTACTTCTGCTTAACAACATAAAGCGAGGACAAAATCCCCAAAGCGATAAGCGTTAACAATAAGGTTTTTGATTTCAATTTATAACTCCGTCATAATATATATATTACTATAATAAACCAACATCGGTTTTTAGTCAATACGCCGCAACAAACAAGCCGCCGCCGCCGCTTCCCGGTGTCATCGGGAAGTACACAATAGGGTAAGTAAACATATTACCTCCAAAAATAACCCGCTGGGTCGCGGGTTAGGTTGCAAAAAATACCGCCGAACGCTACCGACATTCGGCGGTTGAAGGACACGAATCCTTCGAGTAAGCATATTAAATCGGTTCCCCCTCCCGGAGTTCAACCGGGGTCTCCCCACCACTATGAGGGGTATCCTGGCGTTAGACTAAGGCGGAAAGC
>JAGDDM010000263.1 GCA_017958015.1 Abditibacteriota bacterium
GACTGGGACAACCACGGCAACCTCGCCAAGAACACTTCCGATAGCCAGTCCATCAACGCTTGGACCGCCTACTGGGATCCCCAGGACATGGTCGGCGGAGCCGGTGTCAACGGCGGTCTCACCTCCGTAGAGTTCACCGTTCCCGAGAGCGGCAAGTTCGCTTTGAACGCCGTCATCTCCGGTAAGTCCACCAAGGGCGGCGGCACCACCGTCGACTGCTACCTCTACGTCAACGGCGTACAGGTCGGCACCGTCAAGGAGCTCCGCGGTCAGGTTCAGTCCGCCGACGGCAACTCCGGCCCTCAGGGCACCGCTCCTCAGGTTGTTTTCGACAACGTTCTCGACCTTAACGCGGGCGACACCGTCCTCGTGGGTTTCAACGGTTCCGCCGACGGCATCTCCGCGGACGCCACCGGTGTCGAGTTCGAAATCAGCACCATCTCCACAATCGCTACCCTCACCGGTACGGTTAAGAGCGATCAGAACGCTCCCGTCGCGGGCGCTACCGTCACCGTGGGCGCCAAGAGCGCTACCACCGACGCCAACGGCGTTTACACCGTTGAGTTCTCCGAGGGCGGCAACGGCACCGTTACCGCTTCCGCCGACGGTTTCTTCCCCGCTTCCGACGACGCTTCTTGGGTCGTTGGTGAAACAACCACTCTGAACTTCGTTCTGGAGACCAGAGCCCCCAACATGACTTGGTACGTTGACGGCAACGGCGACAACAACAACGACGGCCGCACTCCCGAGTCCGCTTTCGGTTCCTTCTCCAGAGCCGCCAAGTTCGCGGCTCCCGGCGATACCGTTATCGGTAACGGTCAGTTCAGCTCCAAGTCCATCGATAACTTCAAGGGCACCGCTGACGCTTGGATTACCATCAAGGCTTCCGAAGACGGTTGTACCATCGTCGGCGCCAACGACTACCCCGTAGCCGCCACCATGTACGATGACCAGTACCTCAAGGTAGAGGGCATCACTTTCAAGGGCGGTATCAAGGGTATCGACATGGCTCGCTGCTCCAACTGCGAAATCGCCTTCTGTACCTTCGAGGACATCAACGTTGAGTCCCGGGGCGAGGGCTGCGGCGTATGGAACAGTGGCAGTAGCAACATCTACTACCACAACAACATCTTCCGCCACGTTTCTCAGCCGAACACCGGCCCGCAGGGTTGTATCGTATTCGTTCTGGGTAGTTACGACTGCCAGGTTTACAACAACACCTTCGTCTACGCTTCCAACGCTCTCCGCGCTTGGCGCAATGTCGGCAGAATCGCCGTCAAGAACAACATCATCGTTGACATGTACGGCGGCGGCGGAAACGGCTACATTCACTGCGACGGCGGCGAGAACTGCGACAACGCTTTCAACTGCGACACCAACATGTTCTACGCCTCTTCCGGCGACGAATTCACTCTCTACGACAACAACAGCACTCACAGCAACGATCTCACTATGGCTCCTTCCTTCGTGAACTATGCCGCCTTTGACGATCCCGACTGTGATTTCAACCTGACTTCCTACTCTCCCGCCATCAACGCGGGTGTTGACGTGGGTCTTCCCTACAACGCTTCCGCTCCCGATTTGGGCGCTCTCGAGTCCGATTACACCGGCTCCGAAGTTGCCTACATCGAGGGCTACGTGACCCGCAGTGCCAACAAGTACTATGCCGCGGGCACTCCTCTCCGGGGCGCCAGAGTCGTCAGCGGCACCGACGTTGCCATCACCGACACCGACGGCTACTACAAGCTGGCCGTCGCTCCCGGAACCCATGACGTGACCTGCTCCTTCGGTCTCAACGCCGAGAACAACGCGCAGACCGAAAGCGTCTTTGTCGACCTGGGTCAGACCGCGCAGCAGAACTTCGAGCTTCAGGCTCTTGAAGGCAACACCTACTACGTTTCCACCGAAGGCGACGACTGGACCGGCGACGGTTCTCAGGAGAATCCTTGGGCCTCCCTCGACACCGGCGACGCTTGGGAAGTTCTTCTCCCGGGCGATACCATCATCGTTCAGGAAGGCACCTACTTCGACGCTGACGACGTTCTCGGCTTCAAGCTCATGAACGTTTCCGGCGACGAAATGGCTCCCATCACCTACGTTGCCGACGGCGACGTTGTCATCGACGGTTCCTACTGGACCGATCAGAGCGTTGAGGAAATGACCAACTGTATCCGCTTCGGCGGCGGCGGCACCGTTGTTTCCGGTATCGTTATGGACGGCTTCGAGTTTGTCGGCGCCCAGTTCGGTATCTACCTCTGCGACGGTTCCAACCAGAACATGGTCACCAACTGCTACTTCCACGACTTCCTGAGACCCGCCTCGAATGACATCCACAACGGCGTTTCCGACACCGTTGCGGGTCTTGTCTTCTCCGTTTCCAACGACTGTATCGCCAAGAACAATATCTTCGCGAACATCAATGATCCGAGAGGATGGAGTTACGGCATCGGTATGCCCATCAACAACAGAACGAAGATTATCAACAACACCTTCGACAACTGCGACTGGGCTGTCAGATCCTGGGCCGGCGGCGGCAACAACCAGTTCGTGAACAACATCGTTATGAACATGGAGCAGGGCGGCTTCCTCGTTGACTCCAACTTCATTACCGCCAAGAACAACCTGTTCTACAACGTAGCGGGTTCCGTCTTCGGCGATGCCATCGACGGCGGCGACAACTTCCTCGCCATCCCGGGCCTCGACGAGAACTACGCTCCCGTTGAGGGCTCCCTGGCGGCGGACGCCGGTATCGAAACCGGTTACGCTTACGAAGGCGCCGCTCCCGACCTGGGCGCTATCGAGTCCCGGTTCACGGCTGCTCCTTACAGCCAGGTTGTTTCCGGTGTTGCCGTTAACACCGATAACGAGCCTCTCTCCGGCGTAGCCGTTACCTTCGACGACGCGTTCAACTTCACCTCCGGTTCCAACGGCAACTTCATCCAGCTGCCCTACAGAGCCGCCGGTAACACCGTTAAGGTTGACGCCACCAAGGAAGGTTATTCCGACTACAGCGAAACTTATACCCTCAGCGGCGACACCGACGTTACCGTGGTTATGGAATTCCTCCAGGCCTACGTAACCGGTACCGTCACCGAGGCCGGCACCGGCGCTCCCGTCGCGGGCGCTACCGTTGCCATCACCGGCGGCGCTTCCGCAACCACGGACGCCAACGGTAACTACACTCTCATGACCCCCGAAGCTTCGGTTGAGATTACGGTTTCCGCCGACTGCTTCGATTCCGTGACCGAGACCGTTGCCACCACCCTCGGCGGCAGCGTGACCCAGGACTTCGAGCTCACCCGCAACGCTTACGAGTGGGAAGTCAACAAGGACTTCTCCAAGGAGCTGGGCGGCCCGAACCCCAACGGCGTTTGGTCCTACGGTTATGAGACTCCCAGAGCCGACGACGCTACCACCGGCACCGCGTTCCACGCTTATGATGCCTTCGTAGACGCCGGCAACACCGAGATCGCTTGGAGAAACGGCGGAGACTGGGATAACTGGGGTTATGTCGGTTACAGAAGAGGCGACGGCGTTCACAACGAGTGGGGTCACTGGAGACTCCCGAAGACCGTCTACCTCGGTTCCTCCTTCGGCAGCGGCTGGTCCACCGTTAGATTCACCGCTCCTTTCGAAGGCGACTTCAACTTCGACATCAAGTTCCAGTACGCCGGTAGCGGCGGTCAGGGCGCCATGGTCTATCTGGACCACAACGGCACTACCGTCGAGTCCAAGAGACTCACCGGCAGCATCCACGGCGGACAGGCCGACAGCGAAGAAAACACCTACGCCACTCAGCTCACGCTGCACATGGCGGCCGGTGATACCTTCGATCTCGTCGACAACGCCTTCACCGCTGCGGGTTCCTGCTCCGTACTCCCGCTCTTCAAGGTTACCACGGATATGCCCAGCACCGACTACGCCGATGTTAACAGCATCGACGAGCTGAAGGACGCTGATGACGGCGATCTCGTGAACACTACCTTCACCGCTACCGCGCTGAACGGCAGCGATGCTTTCGCCGACGGATCCGTCTACATCGAATCCGGTCTCTTCGAAGGCTACAAGCTGATCGTTCCCGCTTCCGCCGAGATCGCGGCGGGCGACGCCATCACCTTCAAGGGTGAGGTTAAGTCCGACGCCGACGGCAAGTACGTGGAAGTCGCTGAGATTACCTCCAAGACCGCCGGCGAAGCCGGTAAGATCGTGGGTATGACCAACGATATGCTCGACAGCAACGTTCCCGTCAGAGCTTGGGGTAAGGTTGTCTCCGTATCCGGCGACACCTTCGTCATGAACAACGGTAACGGCGACGTCACCGTTAAGGTCGAAAAGGCCTCCGCTCCCGCGGTTGGCGATTTCGTAACTCTCACCGGTGTGGCTACTCAGACCGGTATCAGAGCCATTGAAATCCTCAAGTAATTCCTGAGAGTTTCGACTCAAAGCAAACTCGGGGCTCCCTTTCGGGGGAGCCCCTTGTAATTAAGGCCGGTTCCGCCGACGATTATACAGCTCACATCGCGGTGTAAGGTCTATAATCCGTCGGCGCCGAAAGCACCGCTTGCCGAGAATCGAAAACAATGCCGAAAAATCCCGAAAAAAATTTTAAACTTTTTTCGGAAAACAGGGAACAATACGCGACCGCTGTGCCGTCCAATAAATATCAGCCGAAATATCCCGGTTTGGGGCTTGATTTTATTTGGCCCTATGTTGTATAATAGAGGTAACAATCCGGTTTTCGCCGACCGTGATGTTATAAAATTCCAATACAATAAGGTAGGTAGATTGTATGAAAAAAACTTCTAAGGGTTTCACCCTCATCGAACTCCTGGTAGTTATCGCCATTATCGCGATTCTCGCGGCGATTCTCTTCCCGGTGTTCTCCTCCGCCAAGGAGAAGGCAAGATCCAGTCAGTGCATTAACAACATGAACCAGATGGGTAAGGCCATGAGAATGTACCTGGACAACCACAACTCCACGTATCCCGGCGCTGTTCCTCTGGGCGCTTACCAGAGCGCTACCGTGTACGGTTACTACTTCCACGGTACGGATCCTTCCGCCAAGCCCAGCGGCAGTCTCTTCAACATTTACGAGAAGGGCGGCCTGTGGCCTTACATCTCCGGTAAGGGCGTTTACGTATGTCCTTCCGACTACAACCAGTATTGCCAGAGAACCTCCGGCGGCGTGAACACCAACACCAAGACTTCCCGCCCCTTCGGTCTCAGCTATTCCATGAACCTGCACCTCACCAACACCGGCGCTTGGGGCAGATTCCTGAAGGATACCGACGTTCGCGTTCCTTCCAAGACCGTTCTCTTCATCGATGAAGGCGTCGGTTGCTGGCACAACGGTTCCATCCAGCCGCTCTGCGACGGCCACTTCGGTCCCAACATTGACTGGCCCTCCAAGATTCACTACGACGGAACCAACTACACCTTCTGCGACGGCCATGCCGAGTGGGTTAAAATGTCCCTCGACGGCTACGGCGAGCTGATTTGGTACAACGATCCCAACACCGGCAAAGCTTGGAAAGTTCCTCCGTCCGGAGAATTCACCTCGGCTATCGACGCGAAGAGAGTTACCAATAAGTAATCAAACTCAACGAAAAAGTCCTCCCCGGAGGACTTTTTTTGCGCCGACGGCGCAAAAAGATGATATGCCTCACTTCGTTCGGCGTGATATGTTGCTTTCGCAACATGATATGTGCCTTTCGGCACATGATATGCGTCTTGCGACGCATTGAGGTGTCGGCTTCACCGACGATTATATAACCTACATTGCGGTATCGGTTTTATAATCCGTTGCCGTAGGCAACACCGTAATGCCGTGTTTACACGGCATATCATGTCACGTAGTGACATATCATGCGCAAAGCGCATATCATGCCGTGAAACGGCATATCATTAAAAAGGGCTGTTTTTCAGCCCTTTTTACCCTTTTGGGGTTGTAAATAGTTGCCGGCTTTGCTAAAATGGATATACGGAGCGTATCCGCTACTTTAAAAATGAGGTTTTATTATGAAAGTTACCGTTTGGAACGAATTCAGACATGAAGTTGAGCCGGGGCACGAATCCGGAAAGGTCTATCCCGAGGGAATTCATAAAGTCATCGCCGGATTTTTGGCGGAGGCGGGTTTTGACGTTAAAACCGCAACCCTGGACGAGCCCGAGCACGGTCTTACGGACGAGGTTCTCGCCGATACCGACGTTCTTATTTGGTGGGGACACATGGCTCACCACGAAGTGAGCGACGAGATTGTGCAAAAGGTCTTCGACAGAGTCATGTTCGGCGGCATGGGCTTTATCGCCCTCCACTCCGGCCACTTCTCCAAGCCCTTCGGCAAGCTCATGGGCACCGGCTGCAATTTGAAGTGGAACGAGTATGGCGAGAGCGAGCGGGTTTGGGTCATCAATCCGGCGCACCCCATCACCAAGGGACTGCCGGAGTACTTCGACGTGCCCAAAACCGAGATGTACGGCGAGCGGTTCGACATTCCTCAGCCCGACGACCTCGTTTTCATCAGCTGGTATCCCAGCGGCGAGGTATTCCGCAGCGGCTGCTGCTGGTCCAGAGGCAAAGGCAAAGTGTTCTACTTCAGCCCCGGCCACGAGACTTATCCCATCTACAAGCAGAAAGAGATTCAGCAAGTCATCATCAACGCCGTCAACTGGGCGGCGCCCACGGGCACGGAGGTCACCTACGGCCGGTGGTTCGACAGATTCGATAAAAAATAGTTTCGGGCTTTAGGGGTTAGTCGCTAACCCCTAACCGCTTAATACTCTCATGAAAAACCTCGCCGTCCTTACAATTTTCTTCATCACCGTCAGTGTTTGCCGCGCTCAAATCACCGTGGACTTCGACAAAAAGACCGGGAGTTGGTCCTCCATGGTCTACAACCGCTACAACGTGATTTACGAGCCGGGCAAAGACGTTGACATCACCTTCGACGGAAAAAATCTGCCGGAGAAGATGGCTTACCTGTCCCGGGAGACGGTGGGGGACAAGACGACAATCGTCCGCAGAGGCGGCGATTGGGAAGTCACCACCTACACGGAAGTTCGGGATGGCGAAGTGCGGCGGCGGGCCTCCTTCAAATGGCTGGGCTCCGCTCCCGTGAAGGTCACCGGCGCCTCCCTCATCATCCCCAACATTCAGCTCTCCCACAGTTACAACGACTACCGCGACGACTGGTGGATCGTGCCCAGTCAGTTCCCCGTGACAAAACACCGATGGTCGGAGCTCAAAGAGGGCTATTCTTTCAGCGAATCCACATGGCTTCTGGGCAAATACTCCTTGGCCGGCGTCTATTCCGGGCGGTCGGAGATGTATCTGGCGGCGGGCTTCGAGTTCGAGAAGGACGATGCCACCGTCACCGTGCGGGAGAACGAGCGGACCGTGGACATCGTTCACCGCTTCGACCTCTGCAAGATTTTCAATCCCGGGGACGCGGCGGACATCGGTACCCAGGTGATATACGGCCGCGAAGGCGGCGAGGCGGACATGATGAACGCCTTTTCGGAGATACAGGACAAGACCATCGGCGGGCCGGACTCGCCGGAGTACCTGAAAAAGAATATCATCTACGAGGTTCACCCCTGGGGCCGCCTGGAGATGTGGGCCGAGAACGACAACCGGGGCAACAGCTATATGCGTCTGGAGGACCTTGTACCTTATTATAAGGACTTGGGCATCAAGACTCTCTGGCTGCTGCCGGTGAGCTGGCCGCCGCCCTGGGTCTACACCGTTCTCGACCACAAATCGATCCACCCCAAAAACGGCACCGCCGAGGAGCTGAAGGATTTTCTTGACGCCGCCCACGGGGAGAACATGAAGGTTTTCATCGACCTTGTGACCTACGGCATCAACCCCGACAGCGAAATCGGCAAAAATCTGCCCGATGATTGTTGGGCGAAAAACGAGGACGGCAGCCGCTCAATCGTCTGGGGCGGAGCCGTGGCCGCCGCGGACTGCTCAAACAAAGCGTGGCAGGACTACATCGCCGGCGTGGCGGAATACTGGGCGGACTTCGGCTTCGACGGCACCCGGCTGGACGTGGTTGGTTGGGGCCAAAGCAACAACTGGCGGAATCCCGACAGGGCGAATCTGGCCACCGTGGCCGGGGGAATACAGCTGAACAAAGTCATTCGGGACTCCATGCGCAAACATGTTCCCGACGCGGTGGAGATGCCCGAGGGCGGCGAGTCAATCGTCGTTAAGGAGGCGGACATCGCCTTCGGCTACGCCCTTTACAGCTACATGCGGAATATGACCGTCACCAACGATTTGCCGGGAATGCTGGCGAATATTCGGGAATGGCTTGAGGCGGAGAAGTACTGCTATCCCTACAAGTCGGTGCCCAACATCGTGCGGTTTTCGGAAAACCACGACACGGCGGCGGCCCCCCGATACTTCGGCGCGGGCATGTCCCAGGCGCTGACGGCTCTTCAGATTTTCATTCAGGGCATGCCCCTTATCTATCAGGAGCAGGAAACCGGTTTCGCCGACAACCTGCGGGCCTGGATTAAGCTTCGCAACAGCGTTCCCTGCTTCTACGACGGCAGAGCCAGATACGGCGGCGCGGAGTGCTCCGATCCCAAGGTCATGTGCATCCTCCGCACCCATCGCAGCGGCGCGGCGGTGGTGGCGATAAACTTCGGAAACGAGGACAGCACCTGCGAAATCTCCTGGGACGTGAATATCGCCGGCACCTTCCCCAACGCCTTCGACGGCTTCACCAAAAAGAAACTCACGGGCCCCAGAGGTTGGGCTCGGCTGACGATTCCCGCTTACAGCCCCGCGGTGGTGCTCCTGACGGAGTCCTCCGGTCCCTCGGACACAACCGTAATCGAGGTGCCGGACAGACACAGCCGTCTGGACGTTCCCGCCGCCGCTTCCGAGGGAACTTTGAAGATAAAAGAGGCGGAGCGGTGGTTCGTGTCGACTCCCGAAGGCTATCTGGAGGGTGATTTCGACGACCTCTACGCCGAGCGGTACGAAAATGAGCCCGCCACGGCGGTGCTGCCGGTTCTCGGCCGCGCTTGGAAGCCCCTTGAGTCCGGAATGATGGACGGCGGCGACAAAGGGTCAATCGGCGTGGTGGAAAAGGGCGGCAAAGTCATCCGCCTTGAGTTCGACCCCCGGAAGATGAAGCGGGTGGAGATAGCCGACGACGACTGCGACGGCAAGGATGTTGCGCTCATCGCCGAACCCAAAGAGGACACGGCGGCGCCGGACTGGAAAGAGATTACGGAAAAGCTCACGGTCACCGACGAGTTCCTGTCCCGGGAAACCCGGCTGGGCAGGCTGGATATCGGCCGCAGACACGGGGGCAACGTGATGAAGCTGGGTGACGTCACCGGCCGCTGGGATATTACCACCGACAAGGGCGGCTCAATTGACTGGCAGCACACACCCCGAATGAGCCTTGAGCCGGATACCGTCGTTTTCACCGGCCCCATAACCGGCGTTTCCTGGAACGGCTATCAGACGGCGCCGAGTATCGGCGGCGACTACGAACTGCGCTACGTTTTCGACGATTACTTCCTGCGGGTCTGCGTGAAAACCGCCAACCCCGAGGACAAAATAAAGGTTTCCATACCCCTTGTGGGGCTCAAAAAGCACGAACGATCCGCTTCCGCCCACACGTTCCGGTTTAAGGACAAATCCGTAACTCTCACCGACTTCGCCGCGGCGGAGGTGTCTTTGAACAAGGATATCCTCACCATCGAGGCGGCGGAAAGCGCGGACTTCGTCATAAGATTCAAATGAAAGGGCATCAGATGAAAAAACTTTTCCTTACTTTGCTTGTTTCGGCGCTTTCCTCCGCTCTGCTCGCGGCGCCGGAGGGCATGTACTACACCATGGGCAATGAATGCGCCGAAAGCGACGGTCCCCACTACAAATCTCTGGGCATCACAAGCGTGGAGACTTACGTCACCTGGGAGACCGTGGAGCGGGCGGCGGAAGGCGCCTGGGACTGGTCCCAGTGGGACAAACAGGTTAAGATTCTCAAGGACAACGACCTGAAGTGGGTGCCTTTCATCATCCTGGGCCCCGCCTACTCCGTGCCGGACTGGTTCCGCAACGGCCCCGAGCATGTTTCCTGCTACTGTCTGGACCACGACGAGGACGGTCTCATCGAGTCGCTGTGGAACCCGAATCTCCGCCCCAGAGTGGAGCGGTTCCTGAAGGCCTTCGCGGAGCATTACAGGGACGACATGGACGTGATTGAGTCCCTGCTTTTCGGTATCGAGGGCAACTTCGGCGAGGCTATCTATCCGGTCCTCGGGAACTCCTACACCACCCGTGTTTCCGGCGAGCACCACACCCATCCCGGTTTTTGGTGCGGCGACAAATACGCCGAGGCGGACTTCGCCAAGTTCCTGCGGGGCAAGTACGGGAACATTCGGACTCTCAACAAGGTTTGGCGGACGAACTACGGCGCCTTTGAGGACATAAAACTCCCCCGGGGCGAGAAAGAAATCAACAGGTTTCGGTATAACGGCAGCACAATGCGGCCCTGGCTGGATTTCTCCGATTGGTATATAGGTTCCATGACGGAGCTGGCGGACTATTGGATGTCCACCGCCCGGAAGATTTTCCCCGAGACGAAGATGTATCTCTGCACCGGCGGCCATGAACCCGTTGAGCAGGGCTCCGATTTCGGCGCCCAGTGCAAAGCGGCCGCCAAATACGGCGGCGGCGTGCGAATCACCAACGAGGCCTCCGACTACGCCACCAATTTCTTCCTGACGAGGCACGTTGCCGGCGCCGGCAAGTTCTACGGCGCCTACTTCGGCTTCGAGCCCGCGGGCGAGGAGAACAACATCGGCATCCCGGCGCGGATATACAACGCCGCCGCTTCCGGCGCCAATCAGCTCCACGATTACAACTACAACCTGAGAGCCGAGGGACAGGTGAGCGTCCAGCGGAAGTATATCGAATATCTCCGCAAGTCGAACCCGGTGGTGAACGTGGCGGTGTGGTATCCCGCCGCCAATCTGCGCGTCATGGGCGACAAGAGCATGGGCGTCTTCCAAAAGGGCACCATGACCCTTCGGGACTACGCGGATTTCGACATGGTTGACGACAATATGATTGCCGACGGCGCTTTGGATAAGTACAAAATGTTGGTCGCGGTGGAGGGAAGCGTCATGGAGGACGCCACCGCCGGCAAAATCGCCAAGTGGCTGCGGCGGGGCGGCACTCTCATCGCCATTGAGGGCCCGGAGTTCATAAATCCCGAGTACGGAAACACCCCGGAGCGGAAGATATTCGCCACCGGCAGAGCGGTGCGGGTCAGGGACTATGAGCATATGGCGGCGGAGATAGGAAAAGTCCTTAACGCCAACAACATGACCGCCGCCGATTTGAAGGCGGACAAAGTCTACGTCACCGAGGCGGACCCGGGCAGATTCCTTATACTCAGCCGCAGCGACGAGGACAAAGACGTCACCGTCACCTACAACGGCGAGACGAGAACAATCAAGGCTCCGGCCATGGAAATAACCGAATATAAATTTTAACGAGAGGAACCCTTATGAAAAAGTTACTCGCGGCGCTTATAATTTCGGCGCTCTCCTCCGCGTTGTTCGCGGCGGCGCCCATCGCCACCTACACTCCCGACAAGCAAAGCGGCATAAGCATTGTTCAGCCCGCCGACGGCATTTGCGAAACAGTCACCCTTGACGGCAAAAAGGCGGTCAAGGTGAAGGCCGGCACCAACCCGGTGAGCAATTATATCTACTTCAGAATGAGCGACGAGGTTCGGGCCGAGGCCAAGGGCAAAACCTACCTCATCGTTGAGTTTTACGAGGAGCGGGTGGCCCAGGTGCGGGTGCAGTACAGCGCGCCGGGGAACCCCTACGCCGACGGCGGCGGTTTTGTGTCCGTGGGCAGCAAAAAGTTCTCCCGGATTCTGCTTGAGCTTCCCGATGACGACTTCACCGGCGCCCAGAACGACGGCGGCGACTTCCGCTTCGAGTTCGCCATGCCCGTGGCCGCCCTTGAGGTGTACAAGGAGAAGCCGGACTCCGGCTACACGGATAACAAAGACCGCCTGAAAGATTTTTTGAGCTCCAAAGGCGCGGCGAAGCCGGAGGGCATGTACTATACCTTCGGCAACGACTGTCCGGAGAGCGTGGCGCCCCTCTACAAGGCTTTGGGAGTCACAAGCGTTGAGAGCTACGTCACCTGGGAGACCGTTGAGCGGGCGGCGGAAGGCAAATGGGACTGGTCCGCTTGGGACAGACAGGTTAAGATTCTCAGGGACAACGACCTGAAGTGGGTTCCCTTCATCATTCTGGGTCCCGCCTACTCCGTGCCGGACTGGTTCCGCAAGGGTCCCGAGCATGTTTCCTGCTACTGCCTTGACCACAACGAGGACGGTCTCATCGAGTCGCTGTGGAATCCGAATCTCCGCCCCCGGGTGGAGCGGTTCCTGAAGGCCTTCGCGGAGCACTACAAGGACGACATGGACGTGATTGAGTCCCTGCTTTTCGGCATCGAGGGCAACTTCGGCGAGGCCATATACCCGGTTCTGGGGGGCGGCTGGACCTTCTCCATTCCCGGCGAACACCATACCCATCCCGGTTTCTGGTGCGGCGACAAGTACGCCGAGGCGGACTTCCCCCGGTTCCTGCGGGACAAGTACGGCGTGGTTCAGTCCCTTAACCGGGCCTGGAAAACCGATTACGCCAAGTTCGAGGACATAAAACTCCCCAGAGGTCAGGAAGAGATTAACAACCTGCGCTACAACTCCGACACCATGCGCCCCTGGCTTGACTTCTCCGAGTGGTACATCGGTTCCATGACGGAGCTGGCGGACTACTGGCTGTCCACCGCCCGGAAGATTTTCCCCAAGACGGAGATGTACCTCTGCACCGGCGGCCATGAACCGGTTGAGCACGGCTCCGACTTCGGCGCCCAGTGCAAGGCGGCTGCCAAGTACAAAGCGGGCGTTCGCATAACCAACGAGGCCTCCGACTACGCCACCAACTTCTACCTCACCCGCCACGTGGCCAGCGCCGGCAAGTTCTACGGCGCCTACTTCGGCTTCGAGCCCGCGGGTCCCGAGGACGAGCGGGGCATTGTGGCCCGGATATACAACGCAGCCGCCTCCGGAGCCAACCAACTCCACGACTACAACAACAACATCACCAACGCCGAACGCACCATGGACATCCAGCGGGACCACATCAAGTATCTCAAGAAGTCCGAGCCGGTGGTGAACGTGGCGGTGTGGTATCCCTCCGCCAACATGCGGGTGAAGGGATCCCGGAGCCTCAGCGCCCTCCACTACGCCGTGACGAAACTTCGGGACTACACCGACTTCGACGAGATTGACGACAACATGATCGCCGACGGCGCCCTGGACAAGTACAAAATACTGGTGATTGTCGAGGGCAACATCATGGAAGACGCCACCTGCGACAGGATTGTGAAATGGATGAGCAGGGGCGGCACCCTCATCTCCTACGACGGCGGCGACTTGGTGAACACGGAGTACAAAAACACTCCCGAAATGAAGATTTTCGGCTCCTGGCGCCAAAGCAACACTGTGGGCAAAGGCAAAGCGGTGCGGGTTGCCGGCTACGGGAAAATGGCGGCGGAAATAGCGAAAGTTCTCACCGCCAACAACATGACCGTCATCGATTTGAAACCCGACGACGTGTACGTCACCGAGATTGAGCCCGGCAGGTTCCTCATACTCAGCCGCAGCGAGTTCGACGAGGACGTCATCGTAACATACAACGGCGAAACGAGAAACATCCACGCCCCGGCAATGGAAATAACGGAATATAAATTCTGACGAAAACCGCCCCGAATCGGGGCGATTTTCGTTTAGGGCTCAGGGGTCCGGGGTCAGGGAATGTGTCCGCCTGTCGGCGGACTATTTCCTATTCCCTAAACATCGTTGTTGACAATTCCCTCGTCGTTTTGTATAATACAAATAAATCCGCTCAAGGATAGGAGAGATACAAATGAAGAAATTTTTGCTTATCATCGCTCTCGCGGCGATGGCCCAATCACTTTTTGCCGGCGAACTGGCGGACATCTACTTTACGTGTGAGAATCAGCCCGTGGGCGTCCACCGTTGGTTCGAGGACGCTCCCACCCCCGAAAGCGTTGTTCGGGAAATCCTGAAGGGCGTAAACGGCGACGAGGCCGAGGACGGTCTTTACAGCGCCGTGCCCGCCAATTGGGTTCTGGACAGCGTCACGGAAAACGGCGCCTTCCTGGACATCAACTTCAAACCCCTCCCCAAAGGCACTCGGTACTCCACCTCCGACATCGAGGACATCTGGGTCCAGTTCGACAAATCTATCCGCTACAAGTTCGACCTCACTCCCCGACTTTTCATCGGCTACGAGCCCATAGGGGAATACGAAGAGGAGGCTCCCAACGACGCGGTGGCGAAGCCTTTCATTCCCCTTAACGAGCGTATCAAATCCGCTCCCGCCGGAGTCTTAAGCGGCAGACTCATCGCCGTTCGCGGCGGCCACGGCTGGGTCTACGACACCGACAGATCCAAGTGGGTTGTTCAGCGCGGCAACAACTGCGCCCAGTACATCACCTGCGAGGACTTCCACACCCTGGACCTCACCAACATTTTGATTACCTATCTGGAACAGGAGGGCGCCGACATCGTCCACTGCCGTGAGCGGAACAAGCAACGCGGAAACTCACCCTACGACAACCATCCCTGGTGGCAGATGGCAACACCGGCCTACATCGCCGATCAGGGCTATCCCTCCAGCCTCTACGGCGGCACCGTCTACGGCGGCGTGGCCGAGAGCCGCTATTCCAGCTGCCGCCTCGCCAACTATCGCGGCGCGGACCTCTATCTCTCCATCCACACCAACGCCTTGCAGGGCGACTGCTACTCCGGCTGCGGCACCGGTTTGGAATCTTTCTGGTCCGACAACCACGAAGCCGCCGGCTCCCAGCGCATAGCCCAGCTCTGCTTGGACAATTGTCTGAACTTCGTGCGGACATACTACGACTCCACTTTCTACTGCCGCCGGAGCTGCAAAGCCACCAACGCGAGCTACAGCGAAACCAGGCGGCCCACAATGCCCTCAACACTCTTCGAGTTCGGCTTCCACGACAACTGCGCCAAGGACGCCAAGTATCTGGGCGACAACTTCTTCCGCACCGTTGGCATGTACGGCGTTGCCAAGGCGGTTTGCGACTACTACGGCGTCACTCCCAAGTGGGGACCCTACTCCGCGGAATACGTCAGCGACACCATCCCCACCTCCGTCCGCCCCGGCGAGACGAGGCAGGTGAGCATTACCTTCAAAAACCACGGCTTCTGCTGGCAGAGCGCCAAGGACTTCAAAGTGGGCTGCGTGGGCGGCACCGCTTTCGGCGTCAACCGCTGCGAGCTCCCCGGCGAGATTATGCCCGGCGACGTTGTGACCTTTACCTTTAACATGACTTTCCCCACCGCTTCCGGCGAGTACAACACCCAGTGGCAGATGCTCCGGGAGAACGTCACTTGGTTCGGCGACGTGGTGAACAAAACCGTCCGAGTGGTGAACCCGGAGGAGGACGCAAGATACATCAGCGACACCGTTCCGGACGTGGTCGTCATGGGCGAGAGCCGCAACGTCAGCGTCACCTTCAAAAACGAGGGTAGAACCACCTGGGCAAGAGGCAGTATGTACCGGCTGGGCGCCGTGGACGACAGCGACCCATTCTACACCCAGGGCGACCGGGTTGAACTGCCCAACGATGTGGCTCCCGGCGAGACCGTCACCGTGTCCTTCAAGATGAACTTCACCACCGGCGGCGTTTTCACCACCGACTGGAGCATGGTCCACGACGGCGTGACTTGGTTCGGCGACGTGTTCTCCAAGCAGGTCACGGTCCTGGTTCCCGAACGGGCGGCACAGTACGTCAGCGACACCATTCCGGACACGGCGGTGCTGGGCGAGAGCCGCAATGTCAGCGTCACCTTCAGAAACATCGGCACCATGACTTGGACCCGTGGTCAGGAGTTCATGCTGGGCGCCGTTGACGACAGCGATCCCTTCTTCACCGAGAGCGATCGGGTGCTCATGCCCCACGACGTTGCTCCCGGCGAGACGGTGACATTTACCCTTAATATGAAATTCAACAACGGAGGCGTGTTCACCACCGATTGGCGGATGCTTCAGGAGCATGTGGCCTGGTTCGGCGATACACTCACCAAGCAGGTCACCGTCACCGTGCCGGAATACGCGGCCCGGTACGTCAGCGACACCATCCCCGAAACCGCCGTGGCCGGTGAGACCCGCACCGTCAGCGTCACATTCAAAAACATAGGCTCCACCGCCTGGCCGGTGAACGGCATGGTTACTCTCGGCGCCGTGGGCGGCAGCGACCCCTTCTCCGGCAGCAACTACATAAGACTTCCCAACGACGTGGCCTCCGGCGACACCGTGACGGTCACTTTCGACATGACTTTCACCGAGGGCGGCAGTTTCAACACCGATTGGCGCATGGTCTTCGGCGAGGCCGGTTGGTTCGGCGACATCTGCGACAAAACCGTTACGGTCATAGTCCCGGAGCGGAACGCCCAGTACATCGACGACACCATCCCCGCCTCCGTGGGCGTGGGCGAAGCCCGGCCCGTCACCGTCACCTTCAAAAACACCGGCACCATGACCTGGACCTCCGCCGCGGAGTTCATGCTGGGCGCGGCGGACGACGAGGACATCTATCTGGGCGGCGACAACAGAGTGGCTCTTCCCCACGACGTTGCCCCCGGCGAGACGGTGACTTTCTCCTTTAACATGACGTTCCCCACCGCCGGCGTGGCAAACGTGGTTTGGCGCATGGTTCAGGAGCACGTGGCTTGGTTCGGCGACAGCTGCTCCAAGACCGTCACCGTGGCGGATCTCCGCACACCCACAGTGTTCTACGTATCCCCGGACGGCAACGACGCGAACGACGGCCTCACCAGAGCCACACCTTGGCGCACCTTCACCAACGGCGACTCCAAAAACATGCTCATGGCCGGTGACAGAATCGTCCTCATGGGCGGCACTCACACCGTAAGCAGCGCTCTGGGCACCGACATCATCATCAACTGCGGCGGCGTCACCTACGCCGGCGAGGACGGGGCGAAGATTGTCAACGACAAGAGCCGAAACGCCAATCATGATACAATGACAACCTGTATGCAGGTGGCGGCCAACAATATCACCGTCGAGAACATCGACTTCTCCGGCGCGGTGGCACCGCTCATTATCAACATGGGCGGCGGCAACATCACCGTCCGCGACTGCAAGTTCCGGGACACCGACTACCGGTCCGAGTGGCCCCACTCAATGGGCATCAACCTGGATTCCGACGCGGCGGTCACCGTGGAGAACTGCGAGTTTTACAACATCGGCACCGCCAACCCAGCGGGTCTTGTGGGAGCCGCCGTATTCAATCTCGGCGCCTTCGCCAACTCCTCCCCCGGCGTTCAGCGCCGGTACATCGGCAACTACATTCACGACGTAAACGGCAGAGGAATCCTCATCGGCGGCGGCGCCACCAACGACCTTGTTTACAACAACACAATCGCCCGCTGCACCCAGTCCGGCATTATCGCCATGGGACACAACACCGACAGCACCTACGCCGGTACCGCCACCGCCGTGAACAACATCGTGGTGGACTGCGGTCAGGGCTTGGGCCTCGAGAACGACGGCTGTGTGCTTGTAAACCACCACAACCTCATATGGGACTGCGCTTCCACCGACACCGGCGCCCAAGTTGTCTACGGCGAGGGCACCCTTGAGTCCGATCCCCTCTTCGACGGCGAGCCGAACCTCAGCGTCTACTCACCGGCGGTGAACTCCGGCGTCGACGTGGGCAGAGCATACACCGGCTCCGCTCCCGACATGGGCGCCTTCGAGTCCGACTTCATCGGCGGCGACGTGGCGTACGTCACCGGCAGAGTCACCGACCGGGAAACCGGCGAACCGGTGAAGGGCGCCGTCGTCTCCGTCAGCGGCTGCCCCTCCGTCACCACCGACGCCCGAGGCGTCTACACCATCACCGTTGACAGAGCGAGGGTTTTGGTGAACGTCACCTCCGAATACTTCAACTCCGCCTCCGCCGGAGTCAGCTCCCCCTTGGGCAGTGTTGCCACCGCCGATTTCGCCCTGGTCCGCAACACCCTTGTTTGGGACGTCTACGAGGACTTCTCCGAGACGACAAACCCCAATGGCGTTTGGACATACGGCTTCGAGCTCCCGCGAGAGTCCGCGGACGGCACAACCTTCACCGCCTATCCCCTCTGCGTGGAAGCGGGCTACGGCGACAAGAGCTGGAAGAACGGCGAGGACTGGGACAACTTCGGCTACGTGGGTTACAGACCCGTTGAGGGCGTCCACGACCAGTGGGGTCACTGGAGACCGCCCTACACCGTATATCTGGGCTCCTCCTTCGGCTCCGGTTGGTCCGCCGTGCGCTTCACGGCTCCCTTCGACGGCAAGTTTACTTTCAATATTAAGTTCCAACCCTGCGGCATCGGTGCCATGGGCGCCACCGCCTACATCGACAGAAACGGAGTGAACCTCTACACCGACACACTCACCGGCACCGTCTACGGCGGCGCGGCGGAAACGAGCGCCAACACTTTGAGTCGGCGGTTCACCTTGAGTATGACCGCCGGCGAGACCGTGGAGTTCACCGAGGACTCCTACACCGCCTATCAGTCCTGCTCCCTGCTGCCGGTATTCAGGGTAACCACTCCCAAACCGGCCATCGAATACACCGACATATCGACTCCCGCCGCTATCGACAATCTGGAGGACGGTACCGATGTGAACATGACCGCCGACGCCAAGGTAATAACCGGCAGCGGAACATTCGACGACAACTCCGTCTACGTGGAATCCGGCGTATTCGCGGGTTGCAAACTCATCATTCCCGACTATCTGGGCGCCGTAAACGCCGGCGACAATCTGCGGATAAAGGGTCAGGTGAAATCCGACGCCGACGGTAAGTATATCGAGGCGCGGGACATCACCCGCAAGAGCAGCGGCGACCCGGTGAAAACCATCGGTATGACGAATAATATGCTCAGCACCAACGCCCTCGTTCGGGCCTGGGGCAGAATCCTCTCCGCCTCCGAAGGCACCATGGTCATAAACAACGGCTC
>JAGDDM010000264.1 GCA_017958015.1 Abditibacteriota bacterium
AATACCGCCGCGCGGGACGGAAGCGTTGAGCTTCGGCCGCTGGCGCTGCCCAAAACTTTGCTTACCGGAAACAATCTCGTTCGGGTTTGGGGCAAAGTCGTCTCCTCATCCTCGGCCTCGAACAGCTTCGTTATTAAGAACGGCTACGGAGAAATAACCGTCCGTGGCGGAACGGCGCAGGTGGACGATTTTGTCGTCGTCACCGGCATCGCCACACCCAACGGTGTGAGATACCTCGAACGGTAATTAAATACAAACTAAGCGCGCTCCGATTGGGGCGCGTTTTTTACGCTTGCGAAACGGCGTGTAAAAGAGTATAATTGATAAAAAAGAAAGACGGTTATATGAGACGAAATTATCTGCTGGCTTTTTCCGCCATGCTCATGTGGTCCACAATGTCCGGAGCGGTTAAGCTTCTGTTTAACCGCACTCCCTCCATACCCAACTTTCAGGTGCTGTCCGTAAGCGCCTTTTTCGCGTTTGTCGCTCTGCTTTTATACATCGTCGTCACGGGGAAAATTAAGGCGGTAAAGCAATATAACTTCGGAGACATCCTGAACATGTCCGGTCTGGGGTTTCTGGGCTTTTTTATGTACACCTCCCTCTACTTCTACGGAATCAGTGTGCTGACGGCTCAGGAGGCCTGCATCGTGAACCACCTGTGGCCCATGATGATAGTGGTGTTTTCGGTGATTATCCTGGGAGAGAAACTGAGCGCAGTGAAGATAGGGGCCCTTGCGAGCTCCTTTATCGGCGTCGTCATTCTTTCCGGCGGAATCCACGGGGACGGGCAGATTTGGGGCATTCTCAGCTGCGCCGCCGGCGCAGTGTGTTACGGACTGTTCACGGCTCTGAATAAGAAAAAGGACTACGACCAGAACATCGCCATGACGATTATGTGGCTCGTAACGGCCCTTGCCGCCGCCGTAGCGGGACTTTTCACCGAAACATGGGTTCCCCTCAACACCGGCGAAATCATCGGCCTTTTGTGGATAGGAGCCGCCACCGACGCCGCCGCCTACCTGTTGTGGACAATAGCCATCCACTCCTCGGAGAACACGGCGCCCATCGCCAACATGGCCTATATCACACCTTTCATGGCAATGATTGTCTCGTGGCTCCTGCTTGGCGAAAAACTCAGTCCCACCGCCGCCATAGCCCTCATATTCATTGTGGGCGGCGTGGCCGTCCAAGGGCTTTATGAGGCAAAACACAATAAGGCATAAAAAATCCCCCGCGTTCGATGCGCGGGGGATAATTGTGTCTCGTGTCAGAAGAGAGCCATCTCGGTTTCTTTGTCGAAGATATGGCACTTGGACATATCGAGGATAAAGTTGATGGTCTCGCCTTCCTGACCCTTGGTTTCGGCGTCGATGGTGGCCACGATGTTGTGGTCTCCGCAGCGGAGATACATGGTGACCACGGCGCCCATGGGTTCGGTTACGTCGATTTCGGCCTTCAGGGTGTTGCCGGCGTCGCCCTTAACCAGGGTGGCCAGGTTGGCATCGAAGATGTCCTCGGGTCTGATACCGAAGATGACTTCCTTGCCCACATACTCCTTGATGAGGTCTTTCTTGTCGGCGGGGGCGTCCAGCTTGAAGGAGCCGCCGTCGATGACCAGCTTGCCGCCTTCGTCAACAATCTTGGCGTCAAGGAAGTTCATGGAGGGGGTGCCGATGAAGCCGGCGACGAACTTGTTGACGGGCTTGTTGTAGAGGTTCAGCGGAGTGTCTACCTGCTGGAGCTTGCCGGCGCTCATAACCATGATTCTGTCGCCCATGGTCATGGCTTCCACCTGGTCGTGGGTGACGTAGATGGTGGTGATGCCCAGTCTGCGGTGAAGCTTAATGAGTTCGGAGCGGGTCTGTACCCGGAGCTTGGCGTCCAGGTTGGAAAGGGGCTCGTCCATAAGGAAGACCGCCGGTTCGCGGACGATGGCTCTGCCCAGGGCTACTCTCTGGCGCTGACCGCCGGAAAGCTGTTTGGGCTTACGGTTGAGCATTTCGGAGAGACCCAGGAGTTTGGCCGCTTCGTCCACTCTCGTCTTAATCTCTTCCTTGGGAACTTTCTTGAGCTTCAGAGCGAAGGCCATGTTGTCGAAAACGGTCATGTGGGGATAGAGAGCGTAGTTCTGGAAAACCATGGCTATGTCTCTGTCTTTGGGGGATACGTCGTTGACGAGTTTGTCGTTGATGTAAATCTCGCCGGAGGTGGCTTCCTCAAGACCCGCGATCATGCGCAAACAGGTGGTTTTGCCGCAGCCGGAGGGTCCTACGAAGACCATAAATTCCTTGTCTTTGATTTCAAGGTTTACGTGGTCGACCGCAGTGACGGTCTTGAAAGATTTGACCAAATCTTTCAGTATGACTTCTGCCATATTTGTTCTTTCCGAAGCGCTTTCGCGCCTCTTGCGCCGAGCCGCCTCTCTCTCGTCGGCGCCGCTACATCGAATTATTTTCCGGAGGCACGGATAAATCTATTGTATATAAAAACCGGGGAAATGTCAAGCCTCGCAGATGCGCTCGGCGACGATTTTTTCTTTGAGAGCGTAAATCATCTCTTTGGTGCAGAATCCGGAGCCGGATATGGCGGCGTTGGCGGCGCCGGCGGCGGTTGCCCATTCCAAGCACTCGCCCAGCGAACAGCCCTTCATCTCGGCGGCCATGAAAGCGGCCAGGAAGGAGTCGCCGCTGCCCACGGCGCTGACGAACTCAATCTCCGGGGACTTGGCGGCGTAGGCTTCGTCACCTCTTATAACCATGGCGCCGGTTCTGCCCATCGTCACCGCCACGGTTTCCACGCCGTAGAGGGTTCGGAAAGTCTTGGCGCCGTCGAGAATCTCCTCCAGAGTGAATATCTCCGTCTCCGCCACCTGGGAGAGCTCGTTTGTGTTGGGTTTGATAATCTTGGGGGAGGCCTTGATGCCGTTTCTGAGCTGGACGCCGGAGGAGTCCAGAACCGTCTTCACTCCCGCGTCGTTGGCGGTTTTAATCATCTCCGCGTAGAAGTCGTCGGGAATACCGGCGGGAACGCTGCCGCAGAAAGCGATGTAGTCCGCGGAGGGCAGGAGAGATATAATCTTGTCCTTTAGAGCGTTCAAATCCTCCTCGGAGATGTTGGGTCCGGCTTCGTTGATTTCCGTCTGGGTTCCGTTTTCCGGATCGATGATGCCCATGCAGAGGCGGGATTCGCCTTCGGTGCGCACGAAGTCGTGGGGGATTTCCTCGTTGGTGAGGCCGTGCTCGATCATGGCGCCGGCGGAACCGGCGATGAAACCGGTGGCAATGGTGTCCACGCCCAAAGTTCGGAGTACTCTGGACACGTTAACCCCCTTGCCGCCGGGAACGGTGTGGGCGGATTCCGGTCTGTTCACCTTATCGAGGGCGAATCCGTGTACCATATAAGTTTTGTCTACCGCCGTATTCGGCGTTACGGTTATAATCATAATGCGTCTTTCTTTCCGTCGCGGCTACATTCCGCAACCGAGAAATTATTATACCACAACAGACCCCAAAACCGCAAAATTTCCTTGACAATGCGGGGTATGTGCTATAAAATGGAATTGTATAACATATATAAAGGAGGCACGTTTTGAAAAAAACACTCGCAATACTTCTTTGTCTCGTTTGCGCGTCCGCCGCGTTCGCCCAGGTAAAGGCCACCAAGGCCGATTTCGCCCGGTCCGCCGCGTTCCGCAAACAGCTGCCGTTTTCTTTTGTGTACAACGGCAAATCCTCTCTTGAGTCTTTATCCGGGTGGAACAAAAAGCAGCTGCCCGCCAAAAAGTTCGACGGCGGCAAGGAATACACCGCGGTGTGGACCGATCCCGCCACGAAATTCGAAGTGAAATACGTCCGCAAGGAGTTTTCCGACTTCCCCGCCACGGAGTGGATTGTCTACTTCACCAACAACGGAACCGAAAACTCCGGAGTTTTGGAAGAAGTAAAGTCCATAGACCGCAAACTCTCCAAGTCCGGTGAGTTCACAATCAACTGGGACAAAGGCGGCATCAACGCTCCCGACGCTTTCAGACCCATGGCGGACACCGTAGCCTCCGGCGATACGAAGCATTATGAGCCCTTAAACGGCAGAGGCACCAACAGCGTCTCCGGCTATTTCAACTTCGCCTACGGCGATTGCCACGACATTATCTGCGTGGGTTGGCCGGGACAGTGGGCGGCGGATATCTCCGTCTCCGACGACAGTTACACCATGAAGGCCGGTCAGCAGAGCCTGAAGGGCTATCTGAAGCCCGGCGAGACTATCCGCACTCCCCGAATGTTGGCTCTCTTCGCTTCCGGCGACTACATCAACTCCCAAAACCTGTGGAGACGGTTCTACTTTGCCCATGTCACTCCGAAAGTCGACGGCAAACCGCCCGTAGCCCGCTTCAACATGTGTATGGACGTTCACAATCCCGACAACGTGGATGAGATGATTGCCAAGGGTTGCAAGCCGGACTACTACTGGCGTGACGCCGGTTGGTATCCCCGGAACGGCGAGGAGTGGTTCAGAGTGGGTAACTGGGTGATGGATCCCGAGCATCTCGAGGGTCAACCCGGCATGAAGCCATTCTTCGACCGCTGTCATGAGCGGGGCATCAAGACCATTCTCTGGTTCGAGCCGGAAAGAATCTTCGCCGGCAACGGTATATACGACACCAAACCGGAATACGTGCTGAAGGGCGATGCCTACGCCAACCTTATGGACTACGCCAACCCGGAAGTCGTCGATTATCTCTTCGGCGCCATAAGCAAGATTCTCAAAGAGAACTCCGTGGACGTCTACCGCGAGGACTTCAATATGGACCCGCTGGGATTCTGGAACGGCAGAAATACCGCCGACAGAGTCGGCTTCCAGGAGAATCTGCATATTCAGGGCCACTTCAGACTTTGGGACAGCCTGAAAGAGCAGGGCTTCTGCAGTGAGATCGACTCCTGCGCTTCCGGCGGTCTCAGAAACGACTACGACACCATGACCCGGGCTCTGCCTTTCCTCCGCACCGACTACGAATGGGCCAAGGACGAGGCCGAGTACTTCCAGGCTTCTTTCCACGGTTCCGCGTTCTGGCTTCCCCTGGGCGGCATCGGTATGAGAGGTATCGACCTCTACGATTTCAGAAGCACCTTCGGAGGCATCGCCACCGGCGTGTGGACAAACGGAATTAACATCTTCACCGCCGAACCCTACGACTTCACTCTTATGAAGAAGGTTGTCGAAGACCTCCGGGCGGTTCAGCAGTACTACACCGGCGACTTCTATCCTCTCACCGAGTACAGCACCGAGAAGAACATCTGGTGCGTGTGGCAGTTCGACAAGCCGGAGATGAAGGGCGGCGTGCTCCAGTTCTTCAGACGGAAAATCTGCGAAACTCCCACTTTCACCGCCAACTTCCGGGGTCTGAATCCCAAGGGTAAGTATCAGCTTATCGACCTTGACAAAGGTCCCATGGGAATCTACACCGGCGCGGCCCTGGCCGACGGTCTCGTGCTGAAAACCGACAAGCCCAAGACATCCGGTCTTATCGTTTACAAGCGCGTTAAGTGATTGTAACGTAATTCGAAATCAACTCTCCGAATCTCAGGGTTCGGAGAGTTTCCTGTTGCGAAAAGAGACATAAGTTGAAAAAGTATTTGCTTCTTCTTTGGCTTATATCGGCGGCGTCCTGCGCGTCGGCCGATAAAATCGGATATATGATTATCACCACCGATGAGATTAAAAGTCATCTCACCGAATTGAACCGGTTTGTCGAACTCAAAGAGCGCCAAGGTTACGACGTGTCCCTACGCACAGACTGGGGCGGCGGAGAGGGCGACGCGGCGGCGGAAAACCTGCGGACCTTTCTCGTGAAGGAACACAAGGCAAGTCCGAGTCTTGAGTATGTTCTCCTCATCGGCGACCCCGAACCGAAAAACGGCGATGTGCCCATGAAGAACTTTTCGAGCCTCGGGTGGTATTATAAGGACGACAAGGCGTATCACCACTACGTTGAGGTGCCCACAAACATATATTACGAAGATTTGCACACCGACTTCGACAAAGACAAAGACGGCAGATTCGGCGAGTGGACCCGCAAAGACGAAGTACTCGAAATCTACACTCCCGACGGTTCTTGTAAACTTTTGGGCACCGACGACGGAGTGGGGGACGTTGACGAAAGCCGCTCCTTCGAGAATATGTTCGATGTCTGCGTGGGAAGAATCCCCTGTTACAAAGGCGAGCCTAACAATTACCGCTACGTTGACGATATGCTCCGGGCCACCGTGAATTATCAGTCCGGGCTCTACGACTCGGAATATCTCAACAGGGTTCTCATTAATATGATTCCTCTTGACGGAGTGTCCGAGCGTCCGGAGCGGTTCAAGGACCCCAACTACTACTTCGGTGAGGCGGTAAAGAAGGACGTTTTCGACAAATACGGATTTGAGTGCACCCGGATTTACGACCGGGAAGCGGTGGACAGAGGATATGTGTTGCCCGGAACCGACAATGTCTATATTAACGATATCTTCAACAGGAAAAATTCCGTGGCCCAGACGGTGGATGTTTGGAACAAAGGCTACGCCATTCACATTTGGTCAACCCACGGCTACACCCACGGCGCCACCGCCATTATAGACACGAAGAATATCGGGAAACTGAGCAAGCTTCACCCCTGTTTCATCATGGCCGGCTCCTGCAGCATCGGTCCTCCGGAAGTGGCGGACAATTTAGCCTTCTCGTTCCTGCGGGAACAGGTGGCCGTATCGGTGATATACGCCGGAACAAGCATCTACGGCATTCCCCAGAAAGATTTCGGCGGCGACGACAACTACGGATCATCCCTTTTCTATCGATTTGCCGACGGCGTCTGCGGCGGAAAAACAGCCGGCAAGGCCATGGCCTCCGCCTTCAGGTACGCGCCGAAATCATGGCACTATTGGAGCAATCTGGCGACAATAAACCTTATGGGGGACCCCAGCATTCGCTTGCGGAAGATTAAGAAACAATAGGAGAAACAAATGGAACACACAAAAGCATGGACAACATACAAAGCTAAAGATATAAAAGCGCTTGAGTCGCTGGCGCAACGCTACCGGGCATTTCTGGACGCGGGCAAGACGGAGCGGGAATGCGTCACCGAGGCCGTTCGGCTGGCGGAAGCAAAAGGATTCGTAAACATCGACTCCGTGAAGAAAGCGAAGCCCGGAACCCGGGTCTACGCCAACTGTATGGGCAAGGCTCTTCTTCTCTTCGTTGTGGGCAAAAAGCCCATTATCGAAGGCATGAACATCCTGGGCGCCCACATCGACTCGCCGCGGATCGACCTGAAGCAGAACCCCCTCTACGAGGACGGCGACATGGCGTATCTGGACACCCACTACTACGGCGGTATTAAGAAGTATCAGTGGGTCACGCTGCCCCTGGCCATGCACGGCGTGGTGGCAAAGAGCGACGGTACGGTGGTGAATATCACCATCGGCGAGGACGAAAGCGATCCCATTGTGGGTATTTCCGACTTGCTTATACATTTGGCTCGGGAACAGATGGGCGGAAAGGCGTCGAACTTTATCGACGGCGAAGCGCTGAATATTATTATCGGCGGCAAACCCGTGACCAATGCGGACGACAAAGAAAAAGAGCCCGTTAAGGCCGGAATTTTGAAGATTTTGGAGGAGAAGTACGGTATCGGGGAAAAAGATTTCATCTCCGCCGAAATAGAAGTTGTTCCCGCCGGAAAAGCCAGAGACTTCGGACTGGATCGCAGTATGATTATGGCCTACGGCCACGACGACCGCTCCTGTGCCTATCCGTCGCTTGAGGCGATATTGAACGTTAAGGGAGTGCCGGAACGGACCTGCCTCTGTCTCCTTTCCGACAAAGAAGAAATCGGCTCCGTGGGGGCCACCGGAATGCACGCCAGGTATTTCGAGAATACCGTAGCGGAGTTGATGAACCTCGCCGGTGAATATTCGGAACTCAATCTGCGCCGGGCGCTGTCGTCCTGCAGAATGCTTTCCAGTGACGTGTCCGCGGGATTCGACCCCAATTTCGCCTCCGTATTCGAGAAAAAGAACGCCGCTTTCCTGGGCAGGGGAATATGCTTCAACAAATACACCGGCGCCGGCGGCAAGTCCGGCAGCAACGACGCCAACGCCGAGTTCATCGGCTGGCTGCGGAAAGTCATGGACGACGCCGGAGTCAACTTCCAGACTTCGGAACTGGGCAAGGTGGACGCCGGCGGAGGCGGCACCATTGCCTACATTTGTGCACTTTACGGTATGAATGTTATCGACTGCGGCGTACCGGTTCTTTCCATGCACGCCCCCTGGGAAATCATCAACAAAGCCGACCTCTACGAAGCCCTGAAAGCCTACACGGCGTTTTTGGCGAGCTGATAAGAAATTTCCCTCCGCTTAAACGGAGGGAAATTTCGGAAAAATCATAGAATCGTATTGTTGCCTTACGTTCTTTTTGGTATAATATAAATTCGGGAAATTGTATGATCGGAAATGCACAGAGGACATTTAACACTTAAACCGGAGGAAATGCCGGATGAGGTTTACAGATGGTATTATTTTCATGACGTAGCGCACTATCTTTGTGATAGCAGTCTTTTCTTTTATATTGACTGTACCGTTTCCGACATGGATTTACATAATCAATCACAACCTATCAATACGGAAATCATGAATGTGAAGTGTATGTTTGACCACAACGGCTTTGCGGTATGGCTGAAGCACGAGCAAAATTACGACGATCGAACCGTAAAACAGTATTCGGACGCGCTAAAGAACGCGGAAGAAGCGGCTCATCGTAATAATATTCCCGCCGATTTTGATGCCGAGAACTTCGCGTCATTCAAAGCGGCTTTGCTCTCCACATCCGAT
>JAGDDM010000265.1 GCA_017958015.1 Abditibacteriota bacterium
AACGGAAGTGATATAGTTGTAGTCCAGAGTCAGAGTGGTCAGATTGCGCAGAGATGTGACGCCCTTGGGGAAAGTCGTCAGGTTGTTGGAACCCAGATGAAGCTCCGTGAGGTTATAGAGGCTGCCCAGGTCCGGAAGGGTGGAAAGGTTGTTGGTGTCCAGATTCAGGTACTTGAGACTTACGCAAGCGGCAAGCGAGCCGGGTACGGAATTCAGTCTGTTGTCGCCCAGGTAGAGTCCCTCAAGGTGCTGGAATTGAGAAATGTTGCTCGGCAGAGAAGATATGCCGCACTGCCAGCAAAGAAGCATTTCCAGATTCGTGAGGGAAGTTATGCTCTCGGGAATGGAGGTGATGCCACGGTTGTTGGAAAGTTCCAAATACTCCAAGGCGCCGAGACCGCACACCTGAGTGGGGAAAGATGTGAAAGCGTTCCGAGCCAGGTAGAGGCTTTTCAGTTTGTACAGACCCGAGAGGCTGGGAAGGGAGGATATGTTGTTCCAACTCAGGTTAAGGGATTCGAGATTTATGAGATTTCCGATGCCCGCCGGCACGGACTCGAGGCTGTTGAACTGCAAATCCAGATACTTGAGAGACGTGAGAGAAAAGACGAAACTCGGAATCTCGGTCAGCTCGTTGCCGCTGATGTCAAGGGACTTGAGATGGCTGAGGTTTCCCAGAAAGCTCGGGTAGTTCGTTATGCCCGTGTAGCTGAGACTCAGATTTTCAAGATAGGGGAGTCTTTGAATCGCCGTGGGGACTTCCGTGAAGTTGTAGAGGTTGAGGTCCGTCACGTGGGCGGAACTGCCGCCCAGGTCGTCCGGGACGCCCCAGTCGCCGGCTTCGTAGATTTCGCACAGAGCGGCGTATTCCGAGGGAACGTAGGCGAAAGCCGCGCCGCAGGCGAAGATGAGAATGAGAGCGAAAAGTATTTTTTTCATGATTAGTCCTTTCCTTAAAGGGAGATTTGGATTACATTCCTATTATACCATACGGC
Source organism: Abditibacteriota bacterium (assembly GCA_017958015.1). Taxonomy (GTDB): domain Bacteria; phylum Armatimonadota; class UBA5829; order UBA5829; family UBA5829; genus RGIG10368. The sequence continues at coordinate 996 of JAGDDM010000265.1, forward strand.
ACCGTGGGTTTGTCAACTTGCCAAATTGCCCGAAAAGTATTATAATATAGGCGTTTAATTATAGAAGTGAGCCGGTCGCGAATCGGTTCGGAAAGGCGTGTGTGATTATGGCCATAGTTATGAATATGCCCCGTCTCGGCGAGACGATGGAAGAAGGGACAATCATTAAGTGGTTCAAGAAAGTCGGTGAGGAAGTAAAGAAGGGCGAGCCCCTTCTGGAAGTCATGACCGACAAGGTTAATTTGGAAGTCGAGTCCGACGCGGACGGCGTGCTTCTCAAGGTTTACGGCGATACCGATGACGTTATCCCGGTTTACGAGCCCATGTGCGTTATCGGCGCCGCTGGCGAGTCCGTTGAGGATGCCGCTTCCGACAAGAAGGAAGAGCCCAAGGCCGAGGCTAAGGCCGAAGCTCCCAAGGCGGAAGTTAAGGCTGAGACCCCCAAGGCCGCCGAGGCTCCCAAAGCCGCCGCGGGCAGAGTTTTCGCTTCTCCCGCCGCCAAGAGAGTGGCCCGGGAATTGGGCGTTGACATAAGCGCCATGGCCGGTAAGGGCACCGGCGTTGACGGCAGAGTTACCGAAGCCGACGTTCAGGCCTTCGCCAAGAGCGGAAAGGCCACTCCTCTGGCCGCCAAGATGGCCAAGGATTTGGGCGTGGACACCTCCACCCTCAAGGGCACCGGAATCGGCGGAAAGGTTACCGCCGCGGACGTGGAAGCCAAAGCTCCCAAGGCCGCCAAGAAGGAAGCCAAGGCCGAGGCCGCTCCCGCCGCCGCTCCCAAAGCCGGAGCCGGTATCGGAGGCAAGCTGCCTTACGCCGGTATGCGCAAGGCCGTTGGTCAGAACATGCTCCTCAGCAAGCAGACCTCTCCCCATGTCACCCTCAACATGGAAGTGGATATGACCAACTGCGTCTCCTTCAGAAAGCAGATTTTGGACGGCGTTCAGGAAACCTACGGCGTGAGAATCTCCTTCACGGACATCATCGTCAAGGCCGTTGCCAGAGCCATTCTGGACTTCCCGATTATCAACTCCTGCATCGACGGCAAGATGATTGTTATTAACGACCACGTGAACATCGGCGTGGCCACCGCCATCGAGGGCGGCCTCATCGTTCCGGTCCTGAAGGACACGGATTCCATGAGCCTTCCCGAGATTTCCAAGGCTATCAAGGAAATGGCCGCCAAGGCCCGCTCCGGCAAGATTATGCCCGAGGATTACGCCGGCGGTACTTTCAGCATCAGCAACCTGGGCGCCTACGGCGTCGAGAGTTTCAACCCGGTTATCAACCCCGGTCAGGCCGCCATCCTCGGCGTCTGCGCCATCGTGAAGAAGCCGGTTGTGGTTGACGACGAGATTAAGGTTCGCTCCATGATGGGCCTCAGTCTCTCCTTCGACCACAGAATCGTTGACGGAGCCCCCGCCGCCCAGTTCCTGGCGGCCATCAAGAAGTATCTTGAGTCTCCGTACATGATATTTATGTAATATATAATCGGGCGGGGCGTTCGTCCCGCCCGTGACTTACTATGAAGAAAGTCGACGTACATATCCACACCTTCCGCTCTCCCTGCGGCAAAAACGAGATGCTGATAGATTCCATCGCGCGCAAGGCCACGGGGCTGGGTCTTGACTATATCGGCATATCCGACCATATTCACACGGATACCCGTGTCAGGGAACAGTTCGAGGATACGTTGCGGGAGATTAGGGCCGTAAATCCCGACATCAAGATTTACATGGGCTGCGAGCTGGACGTTATAAAGCCCGGCGAGTCCACCATTAACGATTATCTTCGGGAACATTGCGACTACATCGGTGTGGGAGCGAATCACTATTTCTGTCCCGGCGTGGAACTGCCTCCCCAAAACGGAACTCTGCGGGAATTGGCGGAGCACTATGTGAAGATGCACAAATACGCCGCCTCCATGGACGACGCGGATTTTATAACTCACCCGTTTTTCGTGTTCGGTCACCATTCTCTGCCTATATCTCTCACGAGCGAAATCGATGATGATGAAATCGTGGAGATTATCGAGACCGCCAAGGAGCACAACACGGCTTTCGAGCTCACTCCCCGAATGTACATCGGCGACAACAGATACTTCATGTCGAAGTTTTATTTCATGTGCAAGGAACTGGGCGCCAAGTTTTCCGTGGGGACCGATTCCCACGAACTGAGGACAATGGACGCTTTACCGCTCCTTGACAACATTATCCGTGAACTCAATCTTACCGACGATGATATGTGGTACACGGCCAAGTTTAAGTAAACCGATCGGAGTAATACGTTGAAAAAAATCGCGCTTATAGGACTGGGCAAGATGGGGCAGACCCACGCCCGTTCCTACGAGTCTATCAAGAACGCTTCTCTCGTTGCCGTTTGCGACATGAACGGCGAGGCGGCGAAGGCTCTGGCGGAGAAATACGGCATCAAGGCATACGATTCCGTGGCGGAGTTGTTGGCCGAATGCGATTTCGACGTGGCGGATATCTGCACTCCGACTTTTACGCACCTCGATTTGATTAAACAGGTTGCCGCGGCCAAGAAGCACGTGGTCTGCGAAAAGCCCCTGGCCATCTCCGTGGCTGAAGCGGAGGAAGCGGTGAGAGTCTGCAAGGAAAACGACGTGGTTCTCTTTACCGCCCACGTTTTACGGTGGTTCCCGGAGTTTGCCGCCATAACCCGGGCTGTCAGAAGCGGAAGTTTGGGTGACATCGTCACCGTCCGCACCACACGAGGCGGAGGCTATCCTTCCTCGGCCAGCACCTGGTTCGGGGATTTCAGCAGAAGCGGCGGCGTCATTCTGGACCTTATCGTCCACGACTTCGACTGGCTCAGAGATACCTTGGGGGACGTGAAAAGCGTCTACGCCAGAGGTCTCGTTGACAAGGGTTACGAGAAGATGGACTATGCTTTGGTTACTCTCAACTTCAAGAGCGGCGCCATAGGCCACGTTGAGGGCAGTTGGATGCGCCCCGGCGGATTTGTGGCGGGTGTGAAGGTCTGCGGCACCAAGGGCATGATCGAGCACAACAATGTTCGGGCCACATCCGTGCGTATCTGCAAAAAAGAGGGGAACTCCGTTATGACTCCCAATCCGGCGGTGTACACCCCTTACAGAAAAGAATTGAAGTCCTTTATCGACGCTTTGGAAGCGGGTATAGACCCCGCGGTGAAGCCGGAAGACGCTCTCGCCGCGGTTAAGATTGCCTGCGCCGCCATCGAATCGGTGAAAACCGGCAAAGTAGTGGAGGTCAAATAGCATGGTTAAGTTCGGAATATCAAGCTACGCCAACGCTCACGCCGGTTTATACGCCGAGGTAATCAAGGCTCTCCGGAACGCGGAGCTGGCGGCGGAGACGGATTTCGACGCGCTTCTTGAGAGCGACGTTGACGTTATGGTTATTTGCAGCGAGAATGTGTACCACGCGGAGCAGATACTGAAGTGCGCCGAGGCGGGGAAGCACGTTCTGGTTGACATGCCCATCGCCCTTAACGAAGAGGACGCCCGGAAGTGCGTGGACGCCTGCAAGAAGGCCGGAGTCATGTTTTTCGGCGGTCTCTGCTGCCGCCACCATCCCGCCTATCCCGCGGTGAAAGCCGCCATACCGTCTCTGGGGAAGATCGTGGGTATTAACGCGGAAAACCAGGGCAGATTCGTGGGCGGTTGGTACGCCGACAAGAAACTGGCCGGCGGCGGCGCTATGATGGACCATGTGGCCCACGTTCTGGATCTCATTCGCGACGCCATGGGCAGCGAGGTCACCCGGGTTTACGCCTCCGTTTCCGACAAACGCTTCGGCGGCGATACGGAAGACACGGGCGTTTTGAGTCTCGACTTCGAAAACGGCGCCTTTGCCACCATCGACTGCAGCCTTTCCATCACCGACAGCTACAAAACCTGGGGCACCGTGAAGGCCTCCTTCGTGGGCACCGAGGGCCTTGTGGATATGGACATTCTGGGCCAGCACTTCGACGTGTATTCCGACGTTGATATGAGCGCCGGCGAGGAATACTGGGGCGATGATATGAATACCGAATTTATGAAGGCGGTGGTGGCTTCCGTCAGAGACGGCAAGTATTACACCGCTTCCGGCGACGACTGCTTCGAGCTTTGCAAGGTCATTTTCGCCGCCTATAAGTCCGCCGAAACCGGCGCCCCCGTGGAGATTCGGTAACTTTGAACGAATTGCAGGGTCGGGGCAACCGGCCCTTTATTTTTTAACTATGTCCGATTTGGGAAAAATCGTAACTTTACGGTACAAAAACCGGGAGATTGTTTACACTCTCTGTCGAAAAAAGGTTAAAAATCTCAATTTGCGGGTTCGGGCCGGAGAGGTCTTTGTGTCCGCCCCCAAAACCGTTTCCGAGAGTCGAATAAACGATTTCGTCCTGCGCCACGGGGAGTTTATCCGCCGGGCAATCGGGCGAACCGCGGAGCCGAAAAAGGTTGAGACAATCCGCGCCGAGGAGGGCGAGAAGCACCGGCTTCTGGGCAAAGACGTGATTCTCAAAGTCATGAAGGGCAGAACGAACAAAGTGACGCTCGCCGGGGACACGCTTATTCTCACCGTTACGAACGTTTTCGATGATTGCCTGCGCCTCGACACCCTCTCCCGGTACTATCACGATGTGTGCGTAAAGACGGTTGGGGCGGCTCTGGACCGGTATTATCCCGTTGTGTCCGACGGCTCCTTTGAAAAGCCCGCGTTCGACGTGGCGGACGTTACGAGCTATCTGGGCAAATGTTGGCGCAAGGAGGGCAGGCTCCGGTTCGCCCGTCTGCTGGCGCAGTATTCCCCGAGGGCGGTGGAGGCGGTGGTTGTCCACGAGCTCTGCCACTTTTACGCCCACGGCCACGGAAAAGATTTTTACCGCCGCGTGCTCCGCTACATGCCGGACTACCGTGAGCGGCACAAGGAGTTTAACAAAACAAAAGGCTATCGAATATGATACTCAAAGTAAGACCTTCCCACATAGGCGGTTTCGTCACCGTTCCGGGCTCCAAGTCCCACACAATCCGCGCCGTGGCCATCGCGGCGCTGGCGGACGGCGTTTCGGAGATTCGCAACCCTCTGGTCAGCGAGGACACTCTGTCGGCGGTGGAAGCCTACCGCTCTTTGGGAGCGGAGATAGAGTGCCTTGAGGGTCTTTGGAGAGTTAAGGGCTTCGAGAGACGCTTCGGCAATACCGCTCGGTGCAAGGTTGTGAACGAGACAATCGACGTGGGCGACTCCGGAACAACTCTCTACATCGCCATGGGCATCGCCGCTTTGGGCTTTGAGGAATCCACCTTTATCGGCAACGAGCGCATTATGCGGCGGCCGGTGAAGCCCCTTGCGGATGTTCTCAATCAGCTGGGAGCCCTGGTCACCTGCTCCGAAAAGGGCACGCCGCCGGTGCGTATCGTTCCCTGCCGCTGCCCCAAGGACAGAGACAAGCGGGCGGGCTGTTTCACTCCCAAAGGGATTCGTGAGGTGACTCTGGACTGCTCCAAAACATCCCAGTATCTCACGGCGCTTTTGCTCAATTATCCCACCGCCTGCTGCGGCACGGTTATACACGCGAAGGATCTCGTTGAGCGGCCCTATATCGACATGACTCTCAACTGGGTTCGGTCTTTGGGCATCGTGATAGACGAGGAGCCGGGGAACGTGTTCAAAATCCGGGGCGGTCAGGAGTACAAGCCTTTCACTCGGGACGTCCCCTCGGATTTCAGCACCGCCACCTTCTTCCTCTGCGGTTCCGCTTTGGCCTCCATGACCTACGGCACCCCCATAACCGTCAAGGGTCTGGACATGAACGACACCCAGGGCGACAAGGGCGTCATCGACATTCTGCGGCAAATGGGCGCGAGCGCGGAGATTAACGAAGAGGGCGTTACGATTACCGCCTCCCGGCTTCGGGGCATCACCGTGGATTTGGGCGATATGCCGGACTCTCTGCCCATGCTGGCGGTCACCGCCTGCTTCGCTGAGGGAGTCACAAGGTTCACCGGTGTGGCGCAGGCGCGGCTGAAAGAAACCGACAGAATCGCCGTTATGCGGCAGGAGCTGACGAAGGCCGGTTGCGACATCGAGGAGACGGAGGACGGGCTCATTATCCGCAAATCCGATTTTAAGGGCGGCTGTTTGAGCGGTCACGGCGACCACAGAGTGGCCATGTCCCTGGCCGTGGGCGGCTGTTTCGCCCAAGGGGAGACTGTGATAGAGGATGCCGACGCCGTGTCGGTGACTTTCCCGGGATTCGCCGAGGCAATGGTCAGCCTCGGAGCGGACCTCGTTAAACAATGATTTCAATCGGGCTTTGCCCGTAAATAAGGAGAAAAACAAATGCTCGGAAACACTTTCGGAAGAATGTTCAGAGTGACCGCCTGCGGCGAGTCCTACGGCGACGCTCTTGTGGCCATACTTGACGGCACCCCCGCGGGACTTGCCATCGACGACGCCTACATCCAGAAGGAACTTGACGCCCGCAGACCGGGAACGTCGCCCCTGGACTCTCCCCGCAAGGAGACCGATCAGGTGCACATCTTCGCCGGCGTCAGAGACGGCGTCACCACCGGCGCCCCGCTGGGAATGATTATCTACAACGTGGACAGACAGGACATCCACGTTAAGCAGTATTTCGACGTGAAGGACCTTATCAGACCCGGTCACGCGGAGTACACTTACAACGTTAAGTACGGCAAGAACGCCGACTGGTGCGGCGCCGGAAGAGCCAGCGGCAGAGAGACCTGTATGCGGGTTGCCGCCGGAGCCGTGGCGAAGAAGATTCTCGCCAAGTACGGCATTGAGGTTCTGGGTTACGTCAAAGAGTGCGCCGGAGTCCGCGCCAAGGACCTCACCTTTGACGAGGTTAAGGCCAATTACAGATCCAACATGATTAACTGCCCCGACGAGGAAGCCGCCGCCAAGATGATTGAGAAAGTTCTCGAGATTAAGGCCAAGGGCGACACCGCCGGAGGTGTGGTGGAAGTCATCGCCACCGGTGTTCCCGCAGGTTTGGGCGAACCCGTATTCGACAAGATTAACGCCACAATCGCCCACGGCATGATGAGTATCGGCTCCGTTCGGGGCGTGGAGTTCGGCGAGGGATTCAATTCCACCCGTCTCACCGGCTCCGAATGCAACGACATTCCCTACGTCAAAGACGGCAAGGTGGCTTTCAGAACCAACCGGGCCGGCGGCGTTGAGGGCGGCATCACCAACGGCGAGGACATCGTCGTCCGGGTCGCAGTGAAGCCCACCGCTACCATTTCCATCGACCAGGATACGGTTGACCTCTCCAAGATGGAGAACACCAAACTGGCCGCCATCACCCGCAGAGACCCCACAATCACCGCCAGAGCCGTGGCCGTGGTTGAGGCCATGCTCCGCATCGCCATTCTCGACCACCTTATGATGTGGAAGGGTTATGACGCCATTCAGGACGTGGACCACAGCGAGATAGGTTTGTAATTCGATTATATTCACGCTTCCCGTGTCATATGGGGAGCGTTTGTGAAAAGAAAGGAGATTAAAATGACTCAGCAGATTACGGATCCTTTTATTTGGGAAGATGAAGAATGGATTTTTCTTCGTGCCGAGGATATTTATTCGTTGTTTGATCCCGAAGCATTCGGTCTGATGCCGGAAATGTCTTCTACCGCCTGTTATAAAGGGTTTGTTGTTCAGTTCCGTGTTACCGAAAAGCAACTTTATCTTGATAAACTTTGGGTTTACTGTGAAAATGACAGCTATCCGCCCATCAACGGGATTGAGCCAAAAGATGATGATGATATTGATTACGGTATGAAGCTCTATGATAACATCAATTTAAAGCTCTCGTATAGCGGTGTTATGATTGTGGGAAGAGAAATGATGGACAGGTTTCAAGGTCGCGCCTTTACCGGCCCGCATTCCTACCGCATTACGCATGAATTGACATTTAAAGACGGTATGCTTGTTGACAGTAAGGAAACATCAGGCAGTTACGTCGGATTTTGATATTCTGAGCACACACAAAAAAACAGCCCCGCGGGGCTGTTTTTTTTGTGATTAAATTATCTCATTTCCTGTCCGCCGGTGACGTTGATGGCCTGACCGGTCATGTAGCTCGCTTCGTCGGAGGCGAGGAACTTGATAACGTCGGTGACGTCCTTGTAGAGGCAAGGGCGCTTCATGGGGACCTGGTTGATGTACTTTTCGCGGATTTCCTCAACGGTCTTGCCCTGGTTCTTGGCGTACTGCTCGAAGAGGGAGCCCTTCCAGAGGGTGCCGTCCAGGAGGTTGCCCGGGCAGACGGAGTTGACTCTCACGCCGTACTCGGCCATTTCGAGGGCCAGAGACTGGGTAAGTCCGATGCCGCCGAACTTGGAAGCGGCGTAGGCGGAGTTTTTGAAACTGCCCTTTTTGCCGGACTTGGAGTTCACCTGCACGATGCAGCCGCTCTTCTGTTCTTTCATAATCCGGCAGGCGTGCTTGGCGCAGACCATGTAGCCGATGAGGTTCACTTCGATAACGGCTCTCCACACGTTCACGTCGAAGTCGGTGATTTCGCCGGACTTCAGAATGCCCGCGTTGGACACAAGGATGTCCAGTTTGCCGTATTTCTTCACGATTTCGTCCATGGCGGCGCCCACTCCGGCGTCGTCGGTGACGTTCATGGCGATTCCTTCGGCTTTGACGCCGTAGGTTTCGGCAACTTTCGCGGCGGTGGCTTTGGCGCCGTCGCCGTTGATGTCGGCGATGATGACGTTGGCGCCTTCCTCGGCGAAAGCGTTGCTTATGGCCTCGCCCAAACCCTGGGCTCCGCCGGTGACGAGGACGGTTTTGTTTTCAAACTTCATTGTATGTCTCCTATATGTCCAGTTTGCTCCGCAGGAGCTCTTTTTCCGCTTCGTTGGTCCAGAACATGCCGTCCCGGAGTTTGTCGTAGACGTTCGGGAGCACGTTCTTCAGATCCGGCAGCGCGGTGAGGGGGAGCTTAATCTGGGGGAAGATAACGGTTTTGCCGGGGAACCGGGCTGTCTTAACACCCATAAGGCCCTCGGGCATGGCGTCCATACCGCCGATGGCGGCGCAGGAATTGATAGTGGGCAGCTGCTTCTCTTCGGTGTAGCGGAGAGTGTCAACCATATCCTGAGGCTTGGAGCCGCTGGAACCCACGAACCGGTTGCCGTTGTTGTAGACGTTTGTGACGTCGATTGTGGCCATGGTGCCCTTCAAAACGCCGGCGAAGATGTTCATGAGGCAGTCCTTTGCCATGTAGGGCAAAGCGCCTTCAACCAGGGGAGCGATGGGGGCGAGGATAACGATGTCGTCGAATCCCTTGCCGCCGGTCAGGTCCTTGATGGCCTTGTCAACTTCCTCGGGGGAAACGTTCATGGGGTTAATGAATACCATCTCCACACCGTTGGCCTTGGCTTCCTCGGAGATGCAGTTCTTCAGATAATTCAGCCGCTCGTCGGAGACGTCGGTGCAGAAAATCTTCTTGGGACCGCCCTTCATTTTGGCCGCGCGCTGTACGTGCATCTGACCCATGGGTCCCGCTGCGCCCACGAACCAGGCGCTTCCGCCGGGAGTGAACTCGCTGACTCTGCTCTTGGAATAGGCGTCCGCCACCACGCCGGTGTTTGTGCCGATGTAGTCGATGTAATCGTAGTGGATTCTGCCGATATCAATCTTCAGAGGTCTCGCCATGGGCTCCTTGGCCAGGAACGCCATTACGGAATACTTGCCCAGAGCCGCCGCCAGAGCTTCGGCCAGGTCCGGGTCGGGGGTGCCGAGAATAACGATGTCGTCGAATCCCTTGCCGCCGGTGCGCTCTTCCTTGAGGGCCTGAACCTTGTCGGCGGTGAGGCCGCTTACTTCCACAACCTCGATATCCTTTGTGCAGGCGCAGGACTTAATCTTGTCGCCGAAAGAGGCAGGGACGTCCGCCAGGATAATCTTTGCGGGTTTGCCCGCTTCGCAGAGGCCTTCGCCCACGCAGTAGTCGCCGTTGTCGCAGCCGACGTAGAGAAGAGTGCCGCCGGGCTTGAAGTTCCGTCTGGGCTCGATGCGGTAGGCCGCCACCACGCAGGTCCAGGGCTCAACCAGGGCCGCTTCGGCGTAACCGGTTTCGTCCGCCATGGGAATGAGGTAGTCGCCGTCGCCGTCCAGTATGATGTCGCCAATGGTGCAGAACTGCTGCATACCGCCGGGGAGAACGTAGCCGAAGGCGGTGCTGACGCCCTTGTTAAAGACGTCTGCCTGAATGATGTAGCGCTCACCGGGCTTGAACTTGTCGGCCCGCTTGGCGCCGGCTTCCACGATGGTGAGAGCCACTTCGTGTCCGGGAGTGACCGGGTCTTTGACGAGGTCTCTGCCGGTGATTCTGGCGTGGGTGCTGCCCTGGGTTACCAGCTTAACGTCGGAGAAGCAGATGCCGATGGCGTCCACTCTGACGAGGATTTCATTGTCGGCGGGAGATTTCAGGGGAAGGTTGACCGTGCCGTTCTTGCCGAAGTTTTCCACTCCGGCTTCCGTTACCTGCCAAGCCTCGTAGGACTGGGGAAGTGTGTAGTCCAGATCTTTGTATCTCTTGAGAATATCGGCCATGATTTGACTCCTATTTTTCCTCGGCGAACTGCTTCATTCTGTAAAGCTCGTCGGGTCTTGTGTAAATTCGGTTGACGTTTTCCTCGGTGAAATAGCGGGCTCCGCCCAAACAGTAGGCTCCGAAGAGAACTCTGGCTGTCTTAACCGCCATGGCGGTGATGGACACGCACTCGTTGGCGGAGGCGCCGACGGCGATGATGCCGTGGTTCTGCATGAGGATGAGTTTGGGGTTGGTGCCGTGCTTCTCCCGATAGGCGGTGACTTTCGCCCGAATGGTGCGGGAGAGGGTGAGACCGGGGTCGGTGTAGGGAACGTAGATGGGTTCCGGACCGCAGACGGCGATCTCATCGGGGAAAATGCGGCTCTTGTAGATTTCCTCTGCCTTTTCGGAGCAGAGAATCTTGTTGCAGGCGGTGGCGTGGGTGTGTGCCACGAAGTTTACGCCGGGCAGAGAGAGGAGATAGGCGTGGAAAGTGGTTTCCACGGAGGGACGGGTCGTGTTTTCCGGGTCGGCGCAGCAGGCGAAGAGGGCGTCCTTGATCTCCGAGTCGGAGAGTTCGCCGGCGTCCATAACGTCCAGCGCCTTCTGATGGACCACCTTAACGAAGGTGTCCTTGTCGGACTGGGCAAGGCACTTGCCGCTGCCCTTTACGTAGAAGGTTCCGTCGTCGCATTTGGCGGAGGTGTTGCCCTCGCCGATGATGACGAAGTCGTTCTCGGGACGTCCTATTTCCCGAGACATTTCAACGAGTTTGTCGAGAACTTTGTCAGACATGTTATACTCCCTTTTCAGAAATAAATTCCGTTAATATTATACGCCTTTTTCGCTTAAAAGTCCAACTCAAAGACCCTTGCGGCGGATGAGGTAAACCTTTTTCGCCAGCTCCCCTCTGGTTACGGTGCCGAAGCCCGGATTGTCGATACCCAGCCGTTTGCAAACAAGTCTTATTTCCTCTTCGGTGGCTATGTCCTCCGGGCGGAAGTTTTCGTCGCGGAACACCCCCGCGGAGGAGAGATAATTCACCGCCTCGAAGTAGGGACTTTCAACCGGTACGTCCGCCACCCAAGCCAGGTACTGGCCCTGTTTGAGAAGTTGGCGCTGAACGGTGAAGGGCTTCACTTGCCGGGGAGATACGCGGCTGAGCACCGCTTCCGCCGCCAAGGTTCCCGCCGCCTGACCCATGGAGGAGCGGGTGAACTCTATTCGCAGAGTGCTGTAACCGATGTGGGTGGAAGAGACGCATGTGGAAACAAGAAGATTTTCCGCCCCGGAGGGAATTATCACCGAGTAGGGGATTCGGTAGATGGGAGTGAAGCTCTTCAGCCACATTTCTCCCTCGCCCCGATGTTGGGCGGTGGGGTCCTTCAAATCCTCCGTGGCGTGGCTGTCCATGGGGTAGCCGCCGATGCCTATGCTCGGAAAATCGTAATTCTCGGCGGTGTGGGTCACGTCGTACTCGTCGAAAACGCGCTCGCCCATGATACGCTTGCACTCCCGAACATAGAGCGTTTGGGGGAAGTTGTCCGTGTCGAGGTATTCGTCGTCGGCGAGACCCAGGTTTGTGTGTCCCCGTTCGTTTCGGAGGTAGTATATGTACCCCAGGACCCGGTTTTTATACTTCTCGTCAATCTTTGCCCGTTTGCGGTCGCCGAGATAGGCGTATTTATAGTTGATTCCGGGCAAATCGCTGCCGAAGGGATGTTGGTTTATCTCGAACTCGTTATTGGGGAGCCTTCCGGAGGTGACGTTCCAGGTTTCGCTCCACTCCGGGGAGTGCTCGTACACGGCCGGGTCGTAATCCGGGGGCATGTCGAGTTCGGGGGCGTCGGCGCCGTAGTCCTTAACGGTCAGCAGATAGGCGTATGAGGGGAGCCGTCTGTCTTTTTTGCCGTCGGATCCCGGGAGAACGGACTGGGTCGCGTTGTTGAAGTAAATCTTTCCGCCGTGGGGCTCCCGTTCGCTCCGCTTTTCCCTGCCGTAGCGGACGACGGTGGAACAGAGGGATGCGAAATCGCCGGTGTCGGTGGCGTCCACGGACACCTTGGCGCAGACGGTGTATTTGTTATTTATCACGCCGCCGGTGACTTTGTTTCCCTCGAGGGTGGGCTTTATTTTCGCGTCGGTGAAAAGGGTTATGTTGGGCTCGTTGTACACCATGTCCTTGTATACCGCGTTCACGACTCGGGGTTCGTAGCGCAGGGGGTAGGATGTGTCGTAGAAGCTGCCGATTTTCCCCAGGAATTCCGCGAAGACGCCGGAAGCGTGGCGCGCGTCCCCGAGGTCGCAGCTGCCCAGACCGTTGGCGGAAATGCCTCCGATTCGGTTTGTTTCCTCAACGAGAAGGACTTTGATGCCCATGCGGGCGGCGGTGAGGGCGGCGGCGATGCCGGAGGAATTGGCGCCCACCACAAGCAAATCCGTGTCGATGCGGGTGAAGGCGTGGGACGTCCGCTCGGTGATTGTTTCGTTGCCGCGCCGGAAGCGGTAGAATGCGCCGGAGTCAAGGTCTTCCGCGTCGTAGCGGACGTAGCCGTTTTTGTCCGCGGAAACCGCTTTGAGTTCCGCGCCGTTCATTGTGACGGTTCCGCCGCCTTTTGAGTACACCGCGATGAGTGTGGGCGACAGGGCTATGGCCTGAAAGGTGCCGTCAAAGTTCGTTGAGAGCTCCGCCGAAACCGGGAGAGGGAGGAGTATTAAGATGAGAAAGAGAATGATTTTTTTCATAACGAATATATTATACCGGAATTTCTCCCAAAGTATCCGGTTTTTGTGTTATACTGTAAGTAGTTATATCGATTTATTCGGAGCGATAGATGGACGAGTGTAAATTTATAACCGACAGCCTGCGGAAAGTGCTCACGGAGTTCGGAAGCGGAGAGGAATTTCTCGATTACGCCGAAGGACTTTTGGGAGTAATGGGCGGCAAAGACCGTCGATATATGTATGAGGCGGTTATGCAGAACGCCGCCGGCGCCAAAATGGGCAGATACGGGAAGGCGGAAAAGGTCACCGGTGAGCTGCTCATAAGCGACGCCGTGGAGTCCAAGGTGTTTTCCGTGTTTTTGGACGGAATAACGGACAAAGAGGAAATGCTGTCCCTGATTGAGCCCCTTGCCCGCTCTCTGGGCACCGAGGACTTTTCGACGGAGGACTTTATCCTCGAGGACGGCTGCCGGGTGTTCTATTTCCACCTCATCGGCGATCCGGAATCCGCCGAGGAGTCTTGGATTGTCTATTCGCCCTATAAATACGGGTATATTGTGTGTGCCGACGCCAAATATACCTGCGCCATAGAAGAGGCGTACAAAAAACATGTCGGCGGAAGGGAATAACCTTTATGAAAAACGTATTGTTTGTTGTTGTTATCGCGGCTCTCTGCGCCGCCTGTTACGCCGGCGGTCAGAAGAACACAATCTCCGTCAGCGGAAAGGCTTCGGCCTACGTTCCCGCGGACAGAGCCTCCATCTCCTTCGGCGTGGTGACCCGTGCCGAGACGGCCGGCGAGGCCGCCCGGGAGAACGCCGCCAAGTCGGAAGCCCTCTTTGCCGCCATCAAGGCCCAGGGCGTGGACCCCAAGGACATCCGCACGGAAAACTATTCCGTGGAGCCCATTATGAAGTACCCCAAGGATTCGGAGCCGGTGGTCACCGGTTACAGAGTCTCCGACAGAGTGACGGTCCGCACCAAGAAGATTGACAAGCTGGGCGCTCTCATCGACGCCGCCACCGGCGCCGGATCCAACGATATCGGCGGAATAACTTTCTACGCCGACAACACCGAGGATATTCAGCGGCAGGCCCTGGCGGACGCGGTGAAAGACGCCAAGGCCAAGGCGGAAGCTATGGCCGCGGCCCTGGGCGCCAAAGTGGGCAAAGTCATAAGCATGAACGAAAGCTACACCCAGCCCAGAGTCTACGCCAAGTCCAACATGCTCATGGCCGGCGCCGCCATGGATTCCGCTCCCGCCACGGAAGTGTTCGGAGGAGACCTGGAAGTGGGCGCGCAGGTGAATATCGTGTTTGAAATTATCGAATAAGGTTGTTCGGCTCACGCCGAACGGATTATAAAACCGACACCGCATAAAACCCAAAACCCGATATAAACGGCCTCTACCTACAAGGCGGGGGCTGTTCTTTTCGAAAAATTTCGAAATTTTTTTCACGCTTGCCACGCTTAAAAGCGGTATTGAAACGAATTGCAAACCGTGGTAAAATGATATTATAGTGATAGATTCGCCGCCGGCGGGTCATTGCTGAAAACCATTTTTGAAATCCAAAAGCATGAAACGACCGACTTTCGATGAAATATACATGGAAGTGGTGGACATCATCGCCCGCCGCTCCACCTGCCTCCGCAAACATGTGGGGGCGGTTATAACCATAGACAACCGCATTTTGTCCCACGGTTACAACGGTGTGCCTTCGGGACACGTTCACTGTTGCGACACCGGCATCTGCCAGAAGGACGCCAACAGTGAGGAATACAAGATTTGCATCCACGCGGAGCAGAACGCTATCTGCCGCTGCGCCAAGCGGGGACTGGCTCTGGAGGGCGCCACAATATACGTGAACGCGGACGTGTGCATCACCTGCGCCAAGCTTATTGTGGCTTCCGGCATCGCGCGCTGCGTGGTACGTCGGGACTTCAAGTCCGCCGACGGCATAGAGCTTATGCGAAAATCCGGCGTTATCGTGGATATCTACGATAAATGACCGACATAAAGGATATCGAAACCCACGGTCGGGAGGAACTCTTTGAGGGCCTTCGCGGAGTAACCGTGGGTCAAAATAAGTCCGCGTTTATTTACGAAAACTGCCGGATGAGTCTGCGGACTCTGTCGCCGGATGACGTTGTTCCGGCCCAGAGATATTTGCTCAGCGGCCGTCTCGAAATAATCGCCCGTGTGGCGGAGCGGCTGCGGGATTTCGGCGCGGATATGTTCGATTTGGACGGCTTTGTCCGAATGAAAATATCCGACGCGCCCCATGAGATTGACCTGCTGCCGCCGGTGGCGGAAGTGACCGCGGACGGGATTACGCTTCTCAATGACGGAATGCACCGGTTCGAGACCGCCCGTCGTTTGGGGAGAACCGTCAGGACCGTCTGTATCGAAAACGTGCCGAAAGAATATCCCTACTACGCCCATCCGCTGCCCGGCGGTTGGAGCGACGTTAAAATATACGATACGCTTCCGGAAGGGGAGCGGAAAAAACTCTACCGAAGAGATTTCAGCGAACTGTACCGCGATTTCAATTCCGTATTCAGGAACGTGGGCTGTCCGCGGGAGAGATAGATGACAACCGAGAACATTGAATATACACCCATACACTTTGCCGATAACGTTGAGGTCATAAACCCCAAGGGCGGCTTCGGCGTGCTTGTTATGCGGAGCAAGCTCGATTATATAATAAAGCTTTTGGGAGATTTGGATGTGGATCTCTCGCCGAGTTCTTCCAAAATAGCCTTCATCGCCAACCTCTCAAAGAACGGCATCCCCGCGCTTTTGCGGAACCTGCTTTACAATCCTCAGGTGCGGGATCTCATCATCTGCGGCTCCGACCCGGACAACGTGAAAGATGACCTTATCTCCTTCTTCGACGGCGGCATCGAGTTTTCCGAGAGTCTCGGTCAGCCCGTGGCGCGGATTAAGGGTACCGGCAGAGTCATCGACGGGCTTGTTACTCCGGACCTATTTGAGATTACTCCCAAGATTCGGGAGGCGGGGAACCTGCGCACGGATATATCCAGAGAGATGTTTTTGCAGTGTTTGGACTGCCGCCGGAGACGGAACAAAAAGACAATCGAGCGCGTAACCGTGCCTCTGCCGGCGGTGAGTATGACCCACTGTCCCAGCGAGGTTAGGAACTGCAACATCGTGGCGGAGAGCCCCCTGGAGGCATGGAAAGAGCTTGTGTTCCGGCTGGTGCGCTTCGGTCATCCCGTGACGCTCAAAAAGGGCGACCGACAGGAACTTCAGAACGTGAAAGTGGTGGTTACCGACACGAAAAAGGACACGGAGGACGACTTCGACGAGTGCGGCTTCTGCGCCGATTCCGTACGGATATACTGCGAGGAAATGTTCGAGAAGGAGCTGCCGGAGGACGAGCCCTACAGCTACGGCAACAGGCTGGGGCGGTATTTCGGCTTCGACGCTCTCACCAAGGTTATAAAGCGGCTGCGGGAGAGCAAACAGGACAGATATTGCTTCGTGTCTCTCTGGGACACCCAGTGCGATTTGGACGCGAAGGTGTCGCCCTGTCTCACGTCCCTCTTTTTCCGAGTCTACGACGACAAACTCACCGCCACCGCTCTCTACCGCACCCACAACGCCCTCGACGCCTGGATTAACAACGTGTACGCTCTTCTTACTCTGCGGGACTACGTGGCGGAGAAAACCGGTATCGAGCCGGGTCCGGTCACCGTTATGAGCTGTTCCATAAGCGTGGACCCCGCCAAGTACAACATCGCCAAGCGGGTGGCCGCCTCAAAGGCCTATGTCAGAAAAACCGACCCCAACGGACGGATTGAGGTGGAGAAAGAGGGGGACACTATCGTGGCCAAGCATATCGCCCCCGACGGAACACTTCTTGGCGAGTACAGAGCCGCCGACATCGACGCTATCCGCCGGGAAGTGGTGCGCACCTGCGCCATCTCCGACATCGACGCCGCCATATCATTGGGCGTCAGGCTGGCGGAGCTGAGATAGACAACTTTTGATAGAATTACCCCCCGCTTTCGCGGGGGATTGTTGTATTTATGCTTGCAAAAGTGCAACAAATGATATATAATGTAATCGGAAAGGTGGTGTTAACCATGGCACTTAAAACAGCTAATTTCAACATGCGCATTGAGGCGCAGAAAAAAGCGGATGCCGAAGCTCTGTACAACGCTCTCGGTATGACTCTTCCTCAGGCGGTGAATATGTTTATCTCCCAGTCCTTGCTGGTGGGAGGATTGCCCTTTGATGTGAGGATGCCGAGATTTAACAAGGAAACCGAAGACGCTATTCGGGAAGCTCGGGATATAATCGCGGGAAAAATACAGAGAAAAGCATATAATTCCGTTGATGAATTTATTGCCGATATGGAAGCCGACGAATGAAATTCAGAACAACTCGGCAATTTGATAAAGACTACAAGCGCTGTAAAAAACGCGGGCTGAATATGAAACCGCTTACTGATGTATTGCGGATTTTGGTTGCGGGAGAAACCCTTCCGTCGAAATATAAAGATCATGCTCTTGTCGGGCAATATATCGGATGCAGAGAATGTCATATAAAACCGGATTGGCTCTTGGTTTATCAATATGACTATGAAAATGACGAAATAATACTTATCGCTTCCCGAACCGGAACGCACAGTGATATATTCGGCGCATGACAAGAAAAACGACTACATTTTTCTCCAACATTTTTCTCTCATAAACCCTTCGATTTCGCCGGTGTCCCTGTCCTCGTAATAGGCCACAAGCAGTTTCTTGAACTCGGATACATCCTTTTCGGGAATGACCAGCAGCCCGGCGGCGCGGCGGATAAGGTAGTGGTTGGCGAAGATAACGGCCGCCCGTTTGTTGCCGTCGTTGAATATCTGGGTTTTCATGCAGTAGAGACACAGTTTTATCGCCGTTTCGATGGGCTCGCCGCCGCCTTTTATGATTTCCGCAATTCGCTCTTTTACGTCCGGTTCCATGGGCATGGGCGGCACGTAGGTCGTTCCGCCGATTGACACCGGCACCCCCCGGATTCGCCCGCCCTCATTGTAAAATCCCTCGTTGACCGATTTCGCTATGTGGCAGAGGATGTAATAGTCTGTCTCGGTTGCCACCACATCCCTGTCCGTCACGAACTCCCAAGCACGCCTCAGATTCAGGATTTTCTGCACGTCATCCGCGGACACGCCGCTCACCAAACCGTTCTCT
>JAGDDM010000266.1 GCA_017958015.1 Abditibacteriota bacterium
TATGCAGCTGCTGGCGGAAAAGAGCTACGAATACGGCGTCCACGAGGGTCTGGGCATCGTGAAGGGCAAGGTCGTCAGGTTCGAGGACGCAAGCCTGAAGATTCCCCAGATGGGTTGGAACCTCATCGACCCCAATCCGGATTGCCCCATATTCGCGGACGTGAAACCCGCGGACCGGTTCTATTTCGTCCACTCCTACTACATGGTCTGCGGGGACGAATCCTCGGCGGCGGAGACGGAATACGGAATCCGCTACACCAGCGCCGTTCGCAAAGGCAACGTGTTCGCCACCCAGTTCCACCCGGAAAAGAGCGGCGACGCGGGTCTTTCCGTTCTCAAACGTTTCTCGGAGGTAAAAAGTTGAAACTTCTTCCCGCAATCGACATGATGGACGGCAAAGCCGTCAGACTCATAAGAGGAGAGTTCGACAAATCCACCGTGTTCGGCGACGACCCCGCCGAGATGGCGCGGCGCTGGGAAGACTGCGGCGCGGAGATTCTGCACCTTGTGGACCTGAACGGCTCCCGCAAAGGCGCGCCTCAGGAAACGGAGACAATAAAGCGCATCATAAAGGCGGTTAAAATCCCCGTGGAGCTTGGGGGCGGTATCCGCTCATTGGAAACCGCGGAGAAAATGCTTGATTTGGGCGTGAGCAGAGTCATCATCGGCACCTCCGCGGCGGTAAATCCGGAGCTGGGTGAGACAATCTTCCGGACTCTGGGCGAGCGGGCCGTGTTGGGCGTTGACGCCAAGGACGGCAAAGTGGCTGTCAGCGGCTGGGAGCAAACCACCGAGGAAACCTCCGTCGAGTTTGCCGTTAAGATGCAATCTCGCGGCGCGAAAAGAATTATTTATACCGACATATCCAAAGACGGCATGATGACCGGCGTGAACGTGGAAGCCACCGCCGCCATGGCAAAAGCCTTGGACATTCCGGTTATCGCTTCCGGCGGCGTGGCGTCGCTGGAGGACATAAAGAAGCTTATCGCCGTTGAGGACGCGGGCATCGAGGGCGCGATTTTGGGCAAGGCGTTGTACACCGGAGCCATCGATCTCCCCGAAGCCCTCAGATACTGCAAGGAGGCGTAGGATGCAGGTTGTTCCCGGCATAGACATATTGGACGGCAAATGCGTCAGCCCCGTTCACCGGTCGTACGGCTTGGGCAGCACCCATTCCGAGGACCCGGCGGAAGTGGCCGCGCTGTGGGCATCCAAAGGCGCCGAGCGGCTGTGGATTGCCGACATCGACGGCGCCAGAAGCGGCGAACTGCGGAACATGGACGTGCTCCGGAGCATCATCGACGCCGTTGACATCCCCATCGACTTCGGCGGAGGAATACGTTCTCTCGACACCGCCGAGAAAATGTTCGACATGGGCGTGGATCGGGTTGTTATCGGCACCGTGGCGGCCCTGGACATCGACACCACCAAGGACATCTTCAAATCCATCGGCGACAGAACCGTCCTGGCCACCGGCAGCATGGGCGGCTACGTGGCGCTCCACGACTGGCAGGCCCGCACCGACGAAAAGATAGGCGACTTCATCAAGCGCATGGCGGACATGGGCGCCAAACACATCGCCTACGCCGACGTGGCCCGCAAAGGTATGCACGGCGGCCTCAACATCTACGGCATCAAACGCCTGGCATCCTCCGTGGATGTACCCATCATCGTCTCCGGCGGCGTTAACAGCCTGGACTGCCTGCGGGACCTCAAAGAGATTGAGGACACCGGCATCGAAGGCGTCGTCACCGTAACAGCCCTCTACTCCGGCGCAATCGATTTGGGCGAAGCCATTAAAATATGCAAATAAAAATCTCTCCCGTAAAGGAGAGACGTTTTTATATTCGGTTGTCGTAAGCCTTATGCGAAACCTACCGCAACCCCGTGCCGCACTCCCTTGGTGGACACATAAAACTCCGAAAAGTCGAAGGCGTCCAGGGCGGCCCGGAGGA
>JAGDDM010000267.1 GCA_017958015.1 Abditibacteriota bacterium
ATATAAATGATTTCTCGACGGGTGCATACAAAAAACACCCGCAGACAAACATTCCTCTTGTCAAGGAATAAATGAATCGGGATATTTATATTGACGACTCGGCCCCGCGAATTGTTCCGTTTATCCCGAAAAAATTATTCCGTATTTTCATTGTAGCATAAACGAAAGAATTTATCTGTCATCACAGCGACGGAATTCAAAAAAAACTCGGGATTTTTTTCGAAATCCCGAGTTTTTTTATAGGTTTTAGGTTTTTGGGGTTAGGGGTTAGCGGCTAACCTTGCGGTGTCGGACTATTCCCTATTCCCTCTTACTTTACGAATATAAATTCGATTCCGCCGTCGGTGACCTTGCCCACAAAGCTGCCCTTGTCGCCCACTTTGAGGTCGGCGGCTTTGGTGAAGCGGACGGCGCCCTTTTCGGTGGCGACGACGGCTTCGGAGCCGTCCACGGAAACCACTTCGCCCTTTTCCGCCAGCACGTGGGTGTTGGTGTCAAGGCCTTCCGCGTCGGACATATCGTCAATCTCGACGACGGCGGCGATTGTGGCGTCCAGGGCAACCAGCTGGCTGTCGGCTCTGCCGTTTGCCGGCGCGGAGAGGAATTCGTAGTAGTCCTCGGACTTTATATCCCGGATGTCGGTGAACTTAAACTCGAGGGCGCCGCCTTCGGCGTCCCTGAAGTGGTTTACGCCTCTGCCGAAGAAGCCGCTGACTCTGCCCTCGGCCACGGGTCTGCTGTCGAAGAAAAGTTTCACGTTGCTGTCGGTGGTGGGTCCGAAGGACTGGGGAGTAAATCTGCCGTACACAACCACCTTGCCGGTGACCGGCGAGGTCCAGCGCATAACGGCGGTGTTGCCCTTGACCGGGTTGCAGTGCATGCCCACCTGTCCCGCTTCCAGATAGGAATGGCTGTCCATCCAGGCGTTGGCGTTCATGTTCCGGGCGATGAGGGAGGTGTTGGCGTTGCCCCAGCCGCCGATGCCGTCGATGCCGTGGCGTTCGTTGACGCCGATTAAGGTGTAGAGACCGTTATCGCCCACATAGCCGTACTGCCAAGGGCTGTTGGAGTCCGCCAAATTGTGGAAATCCTTGGAGGCGTTCCACACGCCCAGCTGGGCTTCCGTCTCGAAGTCGCATTCCGCGACCTTGTTCTCCGCCACTCGGACTTTCTTCTCCACCGCGCCGGAGCCGAAAGCGGCGGCGTTGAGTGTGTATCTTCCGGCGGGAACGAAGAGTTTGTAAGCGCCGTCCTCGTCGGTGAGGACGCCGATGCCCGCGTCGTGGGACACAACCGCTTTCTCCACGGCCTTGCCCAGGGTGTTGACAATCTTGCCCTCGATAACGCTGCCTTTGAGGACGAAATCAACGCCCGCCCCGCCCTTCTTGGCGGTCACAGCCGCGCTGTCGGATGCGATTTCGCCGAAGGAAGCGGCGCCGGTGTATGTTCCCGCGGGGATATAAAGCTCATAGGAGCCGTCATCGCCGGAAAGGGTTCCGAAACCGCCTATCTCAACGAGGGCGCCGGGGACCGCCTCACCGGAGGCGGAGAGAGTGACTTTGCCGGCGACCTTCACGGCCTTTTTCGGGTCCGCTCTGTGGAGCTTCACGAAGGCGTTGCCGATGCCGGGCACGTCTTTCACCGTAAGAGTAATCTTTTCGCCGTCAACAACCGCTTCGCCGCCCTCAACGTTCAGGAGTCCGGGCTTCAGACCTATGTCGGCGAAGGTGAACTCCGCGGTCATGTCCTGTGTCTTTTCCTCCAAGTTGAAGAAGTTCACAACCGCCTTGTCGAGATTCGGCAGGGTGTGGACGTGGACGGTTTCGTCTATGCCGTAGAAAGCGCCTTGGGTG
>JAGDDM010000038.1 GCA_017958015.1 Abditibacteriota bacterium
ATAGCGCACGTCGCCGGGGGATCCTATATCGAGAACATAGTGTTCTTTCTCCTTGTCGGTGATTTCCGGCGCGAGGGGTTCGTTGTCGTTGAGTTTAACAAAACCCTTCGCGAAGTTGTCCACCTTGAGGCCGCCCCGGGAGAGGTTGGAGGTGATGATTGTGGAACCCATTTCCTTGCCCACCCGAATATCCAGGGTGCTCTCGTTGAATGTGCAGGCGTTCACGATGGCTCTGCCCTTGATGAGGTCCACGGCGGGGCTGCCGTCGTAGTTCATATCCCAGTCGCAGAAGGTGTCGCTTGAGAGGGAAAGGGTGGCGTTCCCGCTGTCGCACTTCACGCAGTTTACAAGGGGACCCCAGAAAGCGGAGTTCACGATGTCTATCTTGCCGCCGGCCTTGTCGCCTCTTATCTCAACGCCCACGGAGTCGAAACTGCCCCATCTGCCCACGAACTCGCCGTTGGTGATGGCCCAGCCCATATACTGCATGTCGTCGAATACCACGGATCTGCGGCAGCAGTCGGCGCCCACGCAGAGCATGCTTCCGTTGCTGGCGCCGACCTGTTTGCTCTTCAGGTGGTAGCCTATGGCGTAGCCGAAGCAGAAAGTGTTGGTGACGTACTGCCAGTCGGTGCGGTTGAACTCGAAGGCGGTGGCGTGGAGGTTAATCCACTCGCAGTAGGGGTCGCCCACCACGTAGCGGACGCCGAAGGGCCAGAAGTGGCAGTTCTCCACTCTGCCCACGTCGTAGCACTCGTCGATGGACATGCCCACATGGCTGGGATAACCCTGAACGTTGTTGATGTAGAATCTGCCCACCCGCTCGAAACGGATTCCGTCGTAGGCGTTCTGCAGGTTCACGTTCTCGATGCGGTTGTTGTCGGAGTGAGCGGCGTAGATGCAGGGGGGATAGGGAGTGGGAGGCACGGTTTTCTGGCTCCACTCGGGATAGACGATGCTGAAGCCCCGGAGGCTGGCGAGATGTCCCTCAAGGGTGATGAAAGGCTTGCCCGCGGGGTCGCCTTTGCCGGCGTATGCCATAAGGAGAGTGCCGGGGGTGTCGCCCTCATTGGTGAGCACCAAAGGAGCGGCGGTCCACTCGCCCTGCAAAGTGACGCTCATGGGCACGGTGATGTTGCCCTTGATGCAATACTTTCCGGCGGAGACGTTGACTGTGCCGCCGCCGGCCTTGTTTGCCGCCTGAAGGGCGTCGTTGAAGGCCTTGGTGTCGTCGGTTTTGCCGTCGCCCTTGGCGCCGAAGTCCGCCACGTTCAGTGTCGCCGCGAACAGGGAGGCGGAAAGAAGAGTCATAACCGCCGCGAAAATCGCTGTTTTTTTCATGATGTATTCCTTTCCGGGGGTTGCCCGATTAATAACATTTTCTGTTGGCCGCGGCCGCGGGAAGCTTTTCGCAGCCATCCGCCGTCATCTCTATACTTCGAACAAGCAGACCCAACGTTCGCAAATCGGGTTGTTTTTCGTTGGGGTTCGCCGGCGACCACGCCCCGGATTTCACGTCCAGCCGGAGAACGTCGCTTTCCGGCGTAACATCGCACTCGAAGTATTGTTCTCCCGCTTTCGTAACGGATATAAGGCGTTTTCCGCCCAGATAGAATCCCGCTCCGTCGCAAAGGGAGCCCTCGCGAATGCCCGCCTGCATCCTGAGGCGGTATTTTCTGCCGGCGATAACCGGGAGTTTCACCGCGGCGCCGGTGTGGGTCCACCGCTGGCCCTTTGTCTGTTCCGCGGGTTTAACGAAGCCGCCGCCGATGCCCGTGGCCGGTTCCTGCTTGTAGAAGTTTTCCAGATAAGGGGTATCTCCGGGCATGCCCACATTGAGAATATAGTGCTTTTTCTCCGTGATGTTCATGGGCGCCGGGGCGGGCTCGTTGTCCGTCAGGTTGACGAATCTTCCGGAATTGTTCGTAACTTTCAGACCGCCCTCGGAAATATTCGAGCTTATAACCACGGATCCCATGGCTTTGCCGATTCGTATGTCGCGATAGTTCTCGTCGAAGGTGTTGCCGGTGATAACCGCTCTGCCCCGAATAAGGTCAACGGCGGGAGCGGCGTCGCAGTTGCGGTCCCACTCGCAGAACCGGCAGGCGGAGAGAGTGAGGGAGGCAATGGGATTGTCGCATTCCACGCAGGAGATGAGGGGACCCCAGAAGGCGGTGTTCACCACGCTGATTTTGCTCTTCTCCTCGCCTTTGCCGCTTTTTATCACGATTCCTTTGGATGTGTTGTTGCCCCAGCTGCCGGTAAACTCGCCGTGGATAATCGAAATTCCGGTGAAGTCCGTATCTTCCACCAAAACGGAGATGTTGCAGCTGTCGGCGCCGATGGCCACGAAACTTCCGTTGGGACTGCCGTCGCCGTCGTTTTTGAACTTATAACCCACGCCGTAGCCGAAGCAGAAGCAGTTGGTGCAGTACTGCCAGTCGGTGCGGTTAAACTCGAAGGCGGTGCCGTTTTCGTTAATCCACTTGCAGTAGGGATCCAGCCCCGTATAGAATATACCGAAAGGCCAGAAATGGACGTTTTCTATCCTGCCGATATCGTAACACCCGTCAACCTTGAATCCCGTATGAATCGGGTAGCCCTGCAGGTTGTCCACGTAAAATCTGCCGGACTTTTTGAGTACGACCCCGTCGTAGGCATTTTCGATGTTTACGTTTTCAATCTCAACGTTATCCGTCCGCTCGGCGTAAATACAGGGCGGATAGGGCACCGGCGGCACATCCTTTACGCTGTGCTCCGGATAGTAAATCGCCACGCCCCGGAGAGAAGAACAGGTGTTCAGGCGGATAAAGGGTTCGGCGGAGGCGTCGCCCCGGCCGGCGTATGCCATCAGCACGGTGTTTGAGGGTTCGTTTTCCCCCTTCAAAACTATGGGAGCGGAGTTCCATTCCCCTTGGAGAGTCACTCCCGCGGGAACGCTGAGGTTGCCCCTTAAGCAGTACTTTCCGGCGGGAACATTTACGATTCCGCCATCCGCGGCCACGCTTTGCAAGGCGTCCTTAAAGGCTTTTGTGTCGTCCGTTTTGCCGTCGCCGGCCGCCCCGAAATTTTTTACGCTTACGGTCGCGGCGAAAGCGGAAGCGGAAAGGAGTATTATCGATACAATCAGGAAAAATTTTTTCATAGTCGGTTCTCCTGTAAAAAAACCGCCTTCGCAGGCGGTTTTTTGGGGGTCAGGGGTGGGTTTTGGGAGTTACCCGTCTCTGCCCCCATAATATTAAAACTTATTGGCGTCGGCCGCGGGCTGTTTCGCGCCCTCCGCCTTCATCTCAACGGAGCGGACGAGAATGCCCAGTTCCCTGAGGTCGCCGCCGCCGGGAACCCAGCGTTTGGCGTTGATGAAAATCTTGGAAACGTCGCCGGTGGCGGTAATGTCCGCCTCAAGGGTTTGAGGTCCGGCGTTGTCGATGGGCATAATCCGCTTGCCGCCGAAGTAGAGTCCGCACTTTTCGTGGAGGGCTTCCTTGGGGGCGAAAACCTTGACGGTAACATGATACTTCCTGCCCGGAATCGTGGGGAGCTTCAGGCAGCTGTCGCCCTTGGTCCACCGCTGGCGGGTGCCCTTCAGTGACGGGTCCTCGGTGCCGTCCGGGTTGTTGCCGTCCTCGCTGTAATGCATGGGGCTGATATAGCGGCAGTCGCCGGGGGATCCTATCTTAACGATGTAGTGCTCCTTGTCCTTTGCCGTCATTTCGGCGGACAGGGGCTCGTTGTCGTTAAGTCTCACAAAACCCTTGGAGAGGTTTGTCACTTTGAGACCGCCTCTGGAGAGGTTGGATGTAATTATGGTGGGACCCATATCTTTGCCCACAACAATATCCGACATGCTCTCGTTGAATGTGCAGGCGTTCACGATGGCTCTGCCCTTTATAAGGTTAAGGGCGGGGCTGCCGTCGTGGTTGGAATCCCAGTCGCAGAAGGTGTCGCCGCTGAGAGCCAGCGAGGCGCCGGCGCAGTCGCATTTAACGCAGTTTACCAGGGGACCCCAGAAAGCGGAGTTCACGATGTCGATCTTGCCGGTGGCCTTGTCGCCGCGAATCTCGACGCCCACGGAGTCGGTGCTGTTCCATCTTCCCACGAACTCGCCGTTGGTGATGGCCCAGCCCATGTACTGCATGTTGTCGAAAACCACGGAGCGGTTGCAGCAGTCGGCGCCCACGCAGAGCATGCTTCCGTTGCTGGCGCCGGCCTCGGAACCGCTGAGATGGTAGCCTATGCCGTAGCCGAAGCAGAAGCAGTTGGTGACGTACTGCCAGTCGGTGCGCTCGAACTCGAAAGCGGTGCCGTGGAGGTTAATCCAAAGGGTGTACTCGCCCTGTTCGGGGCTGTGAATGCCGAAGGGCCAGAAGTGGCAGTTTTCAACTCTGCCCACGTCGTAGCACTCGTCGATGGAGATGCCCTTGTAGGAGGGGTAGCCCTGAAGGTTGTTGATATAGAATCTGCCAACCCGCTCGAACCGAAGTCCGAAGTAGGCGTTGTGGAAAGTCACGTTCTCCACGCAGTTGTTGTCGGAGTGGCTACCGTAGATGGTGGGAGGATAGGGCGTGGGAGGAGTGAGTTTCTGGTCGATCTCCGGATAGTAGATAGACAGACCCCGAACGCTCGACAGGTGTCCCTGAAGAGTGATGAAAGGCTTGGCCTTGGGGTCGCCCTTGCCGGCGTAGGCCAGAAGCAGCGTTCCGGCGGGGTCGCCCTCGTTGGCCAGAACCAAGGGAGCGGTGGTCCACTCGCCCTGCAAAGTGACGCTCATGGGCACGGTGATGTTGCCCTTTATGCAATATCTCGCCGCGGGGACGTTCACGATGCCGCCGCCGGCCTTGTTGGCCGCCTCCAGGGCGGTGTTGAAAGCCGCGGTGTCGTCGGTTTTACCGTCGCCCTTGGCGCCGAAGTCTTTGACATTAAGAGTCGCCGCGAAAAGGGACGCGGACAGGGCGGTTATAACCGCCGCGAAAATAAACGTTTTTTTCATTCTTTGTTCTCCGCTTCTTTGGAAGCCATGTATTCTTTGTCGCTCTTGATGTGGTGCCACACGTAGAGGACGATGAGGACCAGGATAACCGCACAGACAATGACGTCGGCGCCGTGGAAATAGTTGCCGAGGGTGTCCCATTTGGGGCCCAAAACCTTGCCTATCCAGGCCAGGGCGATGCACCAGGGCAGGGAGCCCAGGAAGGTGAAGATGATGAACTTCCAAAAAGGCATTTTGGACACGCCGGCGGGGAAGGATATGAAGGTGCGCACAACCGGCAGAAGGCGGCTGATGAAAATGGCCCAGTCGCCGAACTTCTCGAAGAAAGCGTCCGCCTTGTCCAGGTCTTTGTGGCGGATGAGGATGTACTTGCCGAACTTCTCCACGAGAGGTCTGCCGCCCAGCAAACCCACGTAGTAGGCCAGAACGGAGCCGAGGACGCAGCCGAAAGCGCCGGCCACGCCCATCATCCAAAGATTGTACTTGTCCGGTTGGGAGTAGACGAGGTAGCCGCCGAAGGGCATGATAATCTCACTGGGGAGAGGTATGCAGGCGCTCTCGATGCCCATCATGAGGACGATTCCCCAGTAGCCCATGGCCTCGATGTGGCTGATGGTCCATGCCGCCACGGCGTGAATGATTGTTTCCAAGAAAAACCTCCGGGTTTTGTCGGTTTTCGGTTCGGCGGCGCCTCGCGGCGGCAAACCCGGAACCGAAAACTCATTAAAAATATTCTTAATATTATATCATATATCCGTATAAAACGGCAAACAATATCTTCCCGCTTGACACAAGAGCGTTTAACAAATATAATAAGTATAGGTAAGGCTATAAGTTTATCCGAGGAGATAAAGTAATGAAAGCTTTGATTTTGAGCGGCGGCAAAGGAACCCGCCTGCGCCCCATCACCCACACCGGGGCGAAGCAGCTTGTTCCGGTTGCCAACAAGCCCATTCTTTTCTACGCCATCGAGAACATCGTTGCCGCGGGCATCACCGATATCGGCATCATCGTGGGCGACACCCACAAAGAAATCCGCGCGGCGGTGGGCGACGGCTCCGCTTTCGGGGCGAAAGTCACCTACATTCAGCAGGAAGCCCCTCTGGGTTTGGCTCACGCGGTGAAGATTTCCGAGGAGTTTATGGCGGGAGACTCTTTCGTCATGTTCCTGGGCGACAACCTCATTAAAGACGGCATAACGAAACTCGTTAATCAGTTCCGGGATTCCGGCGTCAACTCCCAGATTCTCCTGGCCCACGTTCCCAACCCCACGTCCTTCGGCGTGGCGGAGGTAAAGGGCGACAGAATCGTGCGCCTTGTGGAAAAGCCCAAGGTTCCCCCGTCGGATTTGGCTCTCGTGGGCGTCTACATGTTCGACAACAACATCTTCAAGGCCGTGAACGCCATCAAGCCCTCCGCCAGAGGCGAACTTGAGATAACCGACGCCATTCAGTACCTCATCGACGAGAAGTACGACGTGGCCAGTTTCATCATCGAGGGATGGTGGAAAGATACCGGCAAACTGGAGGACATGCTTGAGGCGAACCGCATGATGCTGGATTCCGTAAAGCCCTGTGTAGCCGGCACCGTTGACAGAGACACGGAGATAGACGGCAGAGTCGTGGTGGGCAAAGGCACCGTGGTCACCGGCTCCCGGCTCAGAGGTCCCGCCATCATCGGCGAGAACTGCGTCATAAAGGACTCCTACATCGGTCCCTATTCCTCCGTGAACAACGGCTGCAAAGTCATAAACAGCGAGGTGGAGCACAGCATTATTTTGGAACATTCCGAAATCTCCATCGGCGCCCGCCTTGAGGACAGTCTCATAGGCAAAAACGTTAAGATTTCCGAAAGCGATATCAAACCCAAAGCCTACCGTTTCATGGTTGGCGACAACAGCGAGGTCAGCATAATATGATAGACGGAGTACAGGTCAAACAACTGAAGCGCCACGCCGACGAGCGGGGTTTCCTCATGGAAATCATGCGCACGGACTACGAGCTTTTCAACAAGTTCGCCCAGGCCTACGTTTCCAAAAACTACCCCGGCGTTATCCGGGCATGGCACTACCACAAAAAGCAGGAAGACTACTGGGTGTGTCTCAGCGGCATGATTAAGACCGTTATCTACGACTGCCGGGAAGGTTCCCCCACCTACGGCGAGGTCAACGAGTTCTTCATGGGCGACGACAACCCCATCATGGTGAAGATTCCCATCGGCACCATGCACGGCTACAAAACCGTGGGCACTCAGCCCTCCCTGCTCATCAACTTCCCCACGGAGCTCTACAACCCCAAAGAGCCGGACGAGTATCGGGAGAAGTTCGACAGCGACAAGATTCCCTACGACTGGAACATCAAAATTACCTAAAGCCAAGGAAAAAACATGAAAAAATTACTCGTAACGGGCGCCGCCGGATTCATCGGCAGCAACTTCGTCCGCTATATGCTCGACAAATACGACGACTACGAAATCACCGTATTCGACGCCCTCACCTACGCCGGACACCTTGAGAATCTGGAGGACGTGAAAGACGACCCTCGGTTCAAATTCATCAAGGGCGACATCCGCAAGGCGGAGGACGTGGAAGAGCCTGTGAAAAACAGCGATATAGTCATTAACTTCGCCGCGGAAAGCCACGTGGACCGCAGCATCGCCGACGCGGAGAACACCATGAATACCAACGTCATGGGCGTTCTCACCCTCTGCGAAGCCGCCCGCCGCCACGACATCGAGCGATTCGTGCAGATTTCCACCGACGAAGTCTACGGCGACATCGACGAGGGCTTCTCCAAGGAGACGGATCCCCTGTCGCCCAACAGCCCCTATTCCGCGGGCAAAACCGGCGGCGAGCTGCTTGCCCGCTCCTACTACCGCACCTACGGACTGCCGGTTATCGTCACCAGAGGCTCCAACACCTACGGCCCCTATCAGCAGCCGGAAAAACTGGTTCCCCTCTTCGTCTCCAACGCCATGGAAGGCAAATCCCTGCCGGTTTACGGCGACGGAATGCAGATTCGGGACTGGCTCCACGTTATGGACCACTGCTCCGGCGTCGACTGCGCCCTCCACAAAGGCGAGCCCGGCGGAATCTACAACATCGGCGGCGGCAACCAGCGGCCCAATATCGAGATAATCAAAATTATCCTCGAAGTCACCGGCAAGGACGAAAGCCTCATCAAGCACGTTGCCGACAGACCGGGCCACGACCGGAGATACGCTCTGGACGCCTCCAAGCTGCTGGGCATGGGCTGGCAGCGCACCCACGATTTCGAGACCGCCATGCGGGACACCGTCCGCTGGTACATGGACAACACCGCCTGGTGGAAAAAGATTAAAGAAAGCGAAGAGAATAAGGAGTTCGCGGATAAATGGTACGCAAACAGAAAGTAACCGCCGCCGTCGCCGCGGCACTAACCCTCACCTGCGCCGCCGCTATCATGGCATCCTCATTCATCTCCCTGTCGCCCAAGAAAATCTCTTTCAAGGCGAAACCCGGCGAGGTGATAGAGAAACGGATTAAGGTAAAGAACAAATCCCGGGAGGACAGACGCCTCACGGTTCAGCCCTCCTGCGCCTGCGTGGCCGCCAACTGCCCCTTGGGCGTCAAGGCTCGGCAAAGCGTCACCTTCAACGTCTATATCGACACCGCCGGCAAGACAAAAGGCACCCGATTCTCCGAATCGATAACGGTAGTCGCCGGACACGATAGGATAAAGGTGCCCATTACGGGAAAAATCAGATAACGAAAAGCCTCCCTTTCGGGAGGCTTTAATATTTTAAAAGGGATCAGGGGTCAGGTGTCAGGGGCCGGGGAATGTGTTTTGCTATCGCAAAACGGATTATATAACCCACATTGCAGTGTCGGTTTATAAATCGTTGCCGTAGGCAACACCGCTTAGGCTGATTCCCGAATCCCGATTCCTGATTCCTGATATAATCAAATTACTCCAAGCATGGATACCGCTTCTCCCACCGCTTCGTATATAATCTTCACGGCGGTATCAAGTTCGCTCTCCTCGATGATGAGCGGCGGCTCAACGCGGATGACTTTGGGGTTGTTGAGACTGTAGGCCACCAAGAGATCCCGCTTTCCGCAGCAGGCGATTGTCATGGAAGCGTAGTCCTCGTGGACAAACTCCACACCCGCCAAAAGGCCCAGTCCCCGAACGTCCTTTATGACCTGCGGATATTTGTCTTGCAGACCTTTCAGGTTCTCCAGAAGGGTTTTACCCAGCCTGGCGCTCCGCTCCACCACTCCCAGTTTTTTTGTGGTTCTGATGGCGGCTATGACCGCGGCGCAGGCAAGGGGGTTTCCGCCGAAGGTGGTGGAATGGAGATAGGGGTTCCTGCCGAACATGGAGTTCCAAATCTCCGGGCCCGCGGAGAAAGCGCCCACGGGCATAACGCCGC
>JAGDDM010000268.1 GCA_017958015.1 Abditibacteriota bacterium
CGCTTTCAGCGTCACGTTCAGCACGTTGCCCACCTTAACGGTGATTTCGTTGCCCACTTTGCCGGCGTCGTCCTTGTCTATCTCCGCCACCTTAACTTCCTTGGCGAAGCTGACGCTGGCGTTGGCTTTCTTCTCCACATTCTTGTTCACCAGCATAACGTACATGACTCCGTCCTTGTCCGCGAACTGGGAGATGATGAATCTGCCGCCGGTGACGGAGGAGATTATGTTGGAGTAAGGCATGGGCCGGGTGCCCTTGGGCAGTCCCGCCCGGGTGTGGTAGACTTCTTTGCTCTCCAGCTTAAGCAGCGTGGGGGCCAGATTCTTTATCTCCCCGTTTACGGTCTTCACCACCTCGAAGAGCTCCGTGGCGGTGCCGTCGCTGTTCAGGATAGCCTGCCTGTCCTTGCCGGGACTGGGCGCCAGAGTGTAATACATTATGCCCCTCGCCCCGTAAGCCAGAGCGGAGTACACCTGACAGCGGATCATGGCCTCGTCCGGGTCTTTGTAACCGGTCATTGTGCTGGAGAGAACGTGGGACCAGAAGGGAATGTTGTGCTTCAGCGCCGCCGTCCGAACGGACTCAAGGTTGCCGTAGAAATCCGGTCTGTCCTTGTCCGTGAGATAGGGGTAGTTGTCGAAGGCTATCATCCGGGGGGACATCTCCTCGATGTACTTTTCCAGATAGGCGTCGTAATCCTCCCCTATCCAACTTTTGGGAGCGTAGGTGCCGCAGAGGTTGGCGAATATGGGGTGGTCCGGGTCCTTGGCGGTGAGGTAGTCCGCCGCCTTCTTAAGGTCCGGGAACTGATCCAGCCTCGCCTCGTCGCAGAGGTAGTAGCCCCACAGGGCCTCATGCTTGGAATGGGTTGCGGCCAGATTGGTCAGAGTGGCCTTTCGATTGCCGTCGTTCAGGTTCTTGAGCACCGACGGGTAGTCGTAGACGATGCCCTTCATACCCACGGCCTTCGCCATGTCCAAATTCCTCGACTGATTTCCCAGATTGCTGAACACAAGGGTAAAGTTCCCGTCGGCCAAAGTCTTGAAAAAAGCCTCGTCAACCTTTTCCGGCGGCTGCCAAAAACCCACGGGGAAGTAGTCGTCGGCGCACACGGCGCTCGCGAGGAAAATCAGAAGAAGAAATAGTCGTTTCATTTGATACCCAAATATTCGTATATGCCCTTGACGTAGCCCTGGGCGATGACGTCCTGATGATACTTCAGAATCTCCACCTCGCGGGGAATGGTGTGGAAAAGCGTCTCCACCAGGGAGGCCGGGCAGTATGTGTTGTAGAGCACGTGGAGGTGGATGTTGTGGCGGCAAACGCCTCTGAACTTCGCCTCCGGATACACGGTGCGGATGGCGCCCAAAATGTTCTCCTCAAGGCACTCCGCCAGGCGCAGACCCTCGTCGCCGCCGAGGTCGCGGTAGAAACTCCAGGTTCCGCCGCCCAAATCCCATTCCGGGTTGTAGGGAGCGTCGGAGTGGAAGGCCACAAACACGTCGGCGTTAAGCCGTCTGCCCATAAGGGCCTCCCGCTTCAGGGGGATGTCCTCGGTCACGTAGTCCCGATTGAGGAAAGCATCAACCTTGCCGTCCTTGCGGAGAATGTTATACACCTTCTCGGCTATCTCATACATATTGACGCCCTCAATGTAGAGGGGATTGCCGTTTTCGTCCTTAACGAACTCGCCGCTTTCATCACGGAAGCCGTTGGCGAACTGGTCCGAGGGGTCCAAAACCACTCGCGGCCGAGGCTTAACGTAGTTGCTCCAGCCCACCACGGGGCCGAAAGCGTCTATCCTGATGAGGCAGCCGTCGCCGGGCTTCAACTCTTTCACGAACTCTTTGGGACTCGTTTGGAGAGCCGTTCCGCCGTGGGGAGCGACTTCTTTCACCTTAACGGGCTTTGCGAAAGTCATCTTCGCCCGGACACCGTTCTTATAATCCCTGTTGGCGACCATGGCGTACATATCGCCGGCCTTGTCGTAGAACTGGCCGATGACGAAGTCGCCGCCGGTGACCTGCAGGAAGTTGTCCGCCGGCAAAGCTTTCGCCATGTTCGGCACTTCGCCGGTGTGGTACACGGCGCAGGAGGTGAGATTAAGAAGCGTGGGCCCCAGAGC
>JAGDDM010000269.1 GCA_017958015.1 Abditibacteriota bacterium
CTTACTGCGTCCTTCATCGGCTTTCTGCCCCAAGGCATCCACCATACGCCCTTATCAGCTTGACCAAAAACTTAAATCATCGGTTCTTAAACTGAATTGCGCATGCGCACTCTCTTCAATATGCTGTTTTCAAACTACATTCTCGCGGCACATCCGCACCGCGGCGCCCGGAAACCCTGTCCCAAACGCAAGATATATTATACCCTACCGAGCAGGCGTTGTCAATAGGGTTTTAACCGAATTTTCGATTTTTTTCGAACTTTTTTGCGGTCGGCGCGAAACTACTCGCCCATTACCTTAACCACCACTCTCTTCCGTCTCATTCCGTCGAACTCCATGTAGAACACGGTCTGCCAGGGACCCAGATCCAATCGTCCGTCGGTGATGGGAAGTATAACCTGGTGGTGGATGAGCATATTCTTCAGGTGGGCGTGGCCGTTGTCTTCGCCGGTGCGGTGGTGGCGGTAATCGGGACCGTAGGGAGCCAGTTCCTCAAGCTTGTCCATGGCGTCCTGCAGGATGCCGGGCTCGTTGTCGTTCACCCACACGCCGGCGGTGATATGCATGGCCGAAACAAGCATCATGCCCTCTCGGATTCCGCTCTCCTCCAAAATATCCTCGCACTCGCCGGTGATATTCACCGCCGCCCGCTCGCTCTGGGTATTGAACCACAGATATTTTGTGTATGTCTTCATTTGTATATCCTTTCAATTTCCGGCGACGTGCTTATTCTCCTGGCCGGAACGGTAACCTCGTCCCCGATTTGGGCCTTGCCGGCCCTCGTCAGGTCAACCATGGATATCTGCATGCCCACTCTGCCCAAAACCGGCAGCTTTTTGCCCCGATATGTGAGCGCGGGCTTATATCTCATCTTCCGAATCAGGAACGCCAGCGGGCTCTGGCGGTACATGACGGACATGGGGGATACGGCGAAACCGTCGGCGTAACCCACGCCCACGACACCCACTTTGGTGTCCCTCTTGGCCGTGAACTCGCAGCCGTAACCTATCTTGCCGCCGGCCTTAACGGTCTTGATGTCGCATATCCGCGCTTTCAGCGCCCAAGTGGTCTTAAGGTCCAAACGCTTGCCCTCCTTCACCGGCTGCTGACCGTAGAGGAGCGTGCCTATCCGCACCATGTCCAGATGGCTCTCCGGCAAGCGCATTGCCGCGGCGGAGGTGGCGGCGTGGGCGAGACCGCAGTCTATCTTCGCCCGGCGGAAGGAATCAAGCACCGTCAAAAAGGTGAAGAACTGCCGCTTGGTGTAATCTATCTTCTTGGCGGAAGCGTCGGCGAAGTGGGTGTACACACCGCCGAGGGTCAGAAGCTCCGATTTGCTCACGTACTCCGCCAGCGGAAGAGCGTCTTCCGGCAACACTCCCAGCCGCCCCATTCCGGTATCAACCTTAATGTGGACGTCAACGGGTCTGCCCGCCTTCTCGATAGCCTTCGCCATGTCGAGAGAGGTGACGGTGAGGGTGAGGTTCATATCCGCCGCTTCGCGTATATCCTCTTCGGCCACCGGCAGAAAAACGAGAATGGGCGTGTCCACACAGGCTTTCCGAATCGCTTTCGCTTCCTCCGGCCGGGTGACTCCCAGCATATCGGCTCCGCACTCGGCGAACACTTTTGCCGCGCCAGCGATGCCGTGGCCGTAGCCGTTGCCCTTCACCACCGCCATAATCTTAACCTTCGGATCCACGGCGGCCCGAACCTGTTTGAAATTGTGTTTAAGGGCGGAGGTATCCACCTCCACCCAAAGATCTCTGCTCATTTTCTCCCCCTGCGTTTCAGGAACGCCCTGACTTTCGGCACGGCCACAACCCACAGCTTGTACCACAGCGGCGACAGAATGAGGTCGTACTCGCCGATGTACTCCACAAACCGGGGCCGGAAGCCCTCTTTGAAGCGGTTGAGACC
>JAGDDM010000270.1 GCA_017958015.1 Abditibacteriota bacterium
CAACGGCAACCGCTCCGACGTCCACTGGGATATGGTGGCCATTCAGCGGCCCGACTACGGCGGCGGCGAGATTTGGTTCGACGACGAACTTATCCGCAAGGACGGCAGATTCGTACCGGAATATCTGCGGTGCCTCAACCCGGAAAATCTTATTTGAGGGCATAGGAAACAGCACCGACATCGCAATGTGGGTTATAAAATCCGTTCGGCGATAGCCGAACACCTTCCCTGACCCCTGACCCCAGGCACCTGGCCCCTAATATAAACATTGACAATCTCACCCTTTTACGGTATCATATATACCGAAAGGTTTGAAAATGGCTAATATCGAAGAAATCAAAAACGTAATACCCCACAGATATCCCTTCCTGCTTGTTGACCGCATCCTCAGCGTCAGCGAAGACGGCAACTCCGGCGTTGGCATCAAAAACGTCACCGCCAACGAGAAAATCGTCTACGGCAGGAACCCGGAACAGCTTATCTTCCCCCATCCTCTCATCGTGGAGCATATGGCCCAGGTGGGCTGCTACCTGCTTATGAATAAGCCGGAGGCCGCCGGAAAACTGGCCTACTTCGCCGCCATCGACAACGTGGAGTTCAAGCGGGACGCCGTGCCGGGAGACACAATCACCACCGAAGTCACCCTCCTGGGCGGCAGACGGGGCATCTGGAAGATGAAAGGCACCTCCAAGGTCGGCGACGACATCATATTCGAGGGAGACCTCACCTGCGCCCTCGTGGACAAATAACAACACAAAAAATCAGCCTCTCGGGGCTGATTTTTTATAATCCGTTGCCGTAAACGGCGCAAAAAAAAGCCGCCCTCGGGGCGGACTTTTTTCGTATAAACTTACTTTTCGGCGCGTCTTTTAAAACGAGCCAAAGGAACAAGACCCACCAAAGCGTAGGCGAAGGCCGCGGGTTCCGGCACCTCCGTGGGCTCCTCTCCGCCCTCCTTGGACACGTCCAGGATAAATCCCATTGTAAAATAGTTGTCGTCGTTGAAGCCCAGGTTGGAGAAAAGCCACCACAAGGACTCGCCGGGCGCCAGGACATAATCGGTGTATTTCTCGGTGTACAGACCGGCGGGGTCGTGCTCATCCGGCGGCAGGTTCGCCATATCAACCTCTATGGGCTCGTCCTCCGCCCAGGTGGAATCAAGCATGTACCACACGTCGCTGTCGGTGTGACAGGGCAGAAACTCCACGCAGGTGAGAGGAATATCCTCGCTCCAGGAACCGGGTTCATACTCAATGGCCGCCGTAAAGACAATGTCTCCGTTCAGAATAAGGGGAGTGTCGGAGGTGTTGGTCAGCCATACCTCGAAGGTACCGCAGGACAGGGGCAGACCCACAACGGCGCTCAAGGCGGGCTTGTTTACAGCGACGCCGTCGACATCCATCTCTCCGCCGTAGTCGCTGAAATACATGGCGGGAGCGCCGGAGGTAAGGCTGTCCACGCCGTTGGAGGTGCCCAAGAGGTAGTCGCCGTAGCTGTCGCTGCCCTCCGTCCAGTGCATACCGGTGAAGGGGTCTATACCGCCGTTCATGGCTCTGATTCCCACGGAAAGGGCGCCGATAGCGTCGGCTTCGTAGGATATCATGCGGAAGTAATCCTCGTTGGTAATCTCGTGATACTTCAGCGTGTTGTCCATACCGTCGGCGAAAGCGGCCGACGACAACAGCGCGGCGGCGGCGAAAAGCAATATAAGTTTTTTCATAAAATCACCTTCTCTTTATTCGTTCAAAACAAAAGGGCCTGTTCGAAAACAAGCCCTTTGGTATATTTCTTTATTTGCGTGTTCTTCTCTTCATACCCAGGGCGCTCACAAGTCCGAGGGCGCCGTAGGCGAAAGCGGAGGGTTCGGGGAGCTCCGTGGGTTCGGGTTCCGGTTCTTCGGAATACTTCGTCACGTTAAGATCTAAGCCGAGGCTGAAGTAGTTGCCGAGGGAGGAGTCCCAGGTATATCCGTAGGAACCTCCCGGCCACTCATCCGGTCTTTCGGCGTGATAACCGGATATCATAAGTTCCCAATGCATAGACTGGCCCGGCTGAAGTTCGTAATCGGTGTAATTTTCCGTATATTGAGGCGTGGCGTCATCGGTGCTCGGAGTGGCTCCCGGATTCGATGAATCTATCTCGATGGGATCCATATCCGACCAACCGGAATCGAGATTCACAAAGTAATAGCTGCGGGTTGCATCGCCCATAGGCCATGATCGGATCATCATCTCACTGGGAACGCCCTGCGAGATATCCCACTCATAATCACTGGCCTCATAGGTGTCAAAATCAAAAACCGTGGCGGGGGTAAAGACGACACTTCCGTTTACAAGAACGGGAATATCGGAAGTATTTGTAATGAATACATCAAATATCCAGTCCCCGTCCGCGCCGTTCGGCATACCGACAAGAACGGTTCCGGCGGGTTTGTATACGTCGGTGCCTTCTACGGACATGGCTCCCGAATGGTTACTGAAATACAAAGCGGGCGCGCCGGTGGCAAGCGTATCGGTAGCGGAGAGAGTGCCCAGCAGATAATCGCCGTATTGATCCGTGCCCTCAACCCAATGCATAGAATTGGTGGGCCAAACACCCATATCTCCTCCCAGACACGCGATACCTACGGAGAGAGCGTTGATTGTGTCGGCGTCGTAAGAAATGGCGGCAAAGAACTCCTCGGGAGTTGTGGCATGATAAACCGTCGCGGCGAATACGGTCGAGGCGCACAGTGCCGCGGCAACCGCGAAAAGTAAAATGAGTTTTTTCATAATGGAACTCCTTGCAACCCTTTCAGAGATTCAAAAACAGCGTAACCATTATATCACTTTCGATATTTTTTTGCAATGGGTTTTCGGTAAAAAAATCAAGATTTTTTGCTTCTCTCTTGCGCGCGCGCAAAAAAACTTCGAAAGCCGACCGGTTAAGGTCGGCTTTCGATTGAAAAGGAGGAAAAAAATGTTAAGTATCTATAAGACGTAAACCGCTCCGGAAAAGTTCCCGAAATTAAGACACGATTCCGATAATTTCTTTTACGTCCTCAAATCCGTTTTCGTCCAAATATTTGTCTATTCCGTCTATTATATCAATGGCGGCCGCCGGATTAACGAATGTTCCGGTTCCCACGGCCACAGCGGTGGCTCCGGCCAACAAAAACTCAACGGCGTCCTCGGCGGTGACGATGCCTCCCATGCCTATAACGGGCACGTCCACGGCCCGGGCCACGTCGTAGACCATCCGCAAAGCCACGGGCTTCACCGCGGGGCCGGAAAGTCCGCCGGTGACGTTTGCCAGTCGGAACTTGCGGGTTTTCGCGTCTATCGAGGTTCCCAAAAGGGTGTTTATGAGCGACAAAGCGTCGCTGCCCGCTTTGACGGCGGCTTCCGCCAGCGAAACTATGTCCGTCACGTTGGGGGAAAGCTTTGTTATAACCGTCTTGTCCGTGGCGCCCTTTACGGCCTTCACTATCTCGGTGATGCCCTCAACGGAGGTTCCGAAAGCCAGAAATCCCCGGCTCACGTTGGGACAGCTGACGTTTATCTCAAAGGCGTCGACCCCCTCGGCGCCGCCCAGCATCTCCGCCACTTTCACATACTCCTCCACGGAGTGGCCCACGATGTTGACGATGAGAGGCGAGTCGAAGCGGCGCAAAAAAGGAAGTTTCTCCGCGAGAAAAGCTTCCGCCCCGTCGTTTTGGAGTCCGATTGCGTTCAGCATTCCCGCCGGCGTCTCGCAGATTCGGGGAGTGGGATTGCCGAGCCAAGGCTCAACGCTTGTTCCCTTGACGGTGATGGCGCCCAGAAGGGACAAATCGAAAACTTCCGCCATCTCCTTGCCGAATCCGAAGGTGCCGGAGGCGGTGGTGACGGGGTTTTTCATGACCACGTTGCCTATCTTGACTTCTAACCTTGCCACGCTATTTCCTCCCCGTCGAACACCGGGCCCTCTTTGCACACCCGGGCGTATTTGCCGTCTTTCATCATCTGCACGCAGCCCATGCAAACGCCGATGCCGCAGGCCATTTTGTTCTCCAGCGACACGTAGCACTCGGCGCCGTATTTCGCCGCGATCTCCGCCACGGCTTTCATCATTGGGTTGGGGCCGCAGGAGTACACGACGGCGTCCTTATCCGCCGCCAGCGACTCCTCCAAAAGTTTCGTCACGAATCCCTTTTCGCCGTGGGAGCCGTCCTCGGTGGTGGTTTTCGCCTCCGGGAAAAGGTCCAGGCACAACAGGTTTTCTTTCTTCCTGCCGCCTATCATAATCTCCGTGGGGCAGCCGAGGCTCTTCGACAGCAGATACATGGGAGCCGTGCCGCAGCCGCCGGAAATGAGGATTGCCCGCTTCGCTCTGACTTCCGTGGGGAAACCGTTCCCCAGAGGAGCGGCGACGCTCACGGTGGAGCCGGGCGTCATCTCCGCCATAAGCTCCGTGCCTCTGCCCACAATCATGTAGAGAATCGAGATTGTCTTGCCGTCGGAGTCGTGGACGGAGAAGGGCCGCCGAAGAACCGGGTCGAGATTGTCGCTCACCCTCACATTCACGAACTGCCCCGGCTTCACCTCCCCCGGAAACTCGAAGGTCATGCGCATGACATTGGGGGGA
>JAGDDM010000271.1 GCA_017958015.1 Abditibacteriota bacterium
AATTTTTTTACATCTCCGACAAAAAATAAAAATAAACAAAACGAAACAATTTTGTCAAATTCACGCATAAAAATGTGCGAAGAAGAAAGGATCTTCAAAATGAAGAAAATCGTTATCGCTTTGATTGCTTTCGCGATCTCCGTGTCCGCTGCCTTCGCTCAGAGCGGCACCTTGCAGCCCGGCATCGACTGGGGTAAGGAAAACGGTTCCTATCCCTCCTCCTACAATATACCTCCCCACGGCCGGATGGGCTCCCCCAATCATATTTGGATCGGCCACAGCTGGGGTGAGAAGACCGGCGATGTGGACGTCGACGCCGTAGAAGCGCAGATGGATGAAGTGTTTGACAGAGTGTACAACGAGACCGGTGATTTTATGGCCGCCTACGAAGCCTCTTACACCGAAACTCTGGGCGCCGATTACAACTGGAATTATGTCAGTTATTATGAACAGTATTTCGATACCGATTGGTCCGGTAGTTACGATCAGATGCCGGATGATAACGGATTCGGCCTTGTGGGCGTAATGAACAACGCCACCGGCAGTTCCACCTATACGTTCAGGTTTACCGGCGACCTCGACGATCCGTGGCTGGTTAATCTGAACGATCCCTCCACCGGCGTTCTCACCCTCGATCTTGACGGTTTCAACGATTTCACCAATTTCAACTATGTTACCGTGACTCTCTTTGACGACAACGGCGGCACCGTCAGCTTCCTGCCCAAGAAGACCTCGGATCAGGAATATACCGTGGCTCAGCTGACGAACCTGATCGCGGACAGCCAGCCCTTCACCGGCGCCGGCACCTACACCTTCTTTGCCGATCCCACCTCCGCGTATTACTTTGCCGACCCCAACGCCACCGAGCTGAATATCACCAGAATCGGCATTGAGATCGGCGCTTATCCTCTGGGTAGTGCCGACGGCAATCTGTCCGTACGCTACAATTTCCCGAATTACAGCACTTATGCTCGGGTAAGCAATATCCGCATTCCCGGCGGATCCGAGCCGGAACCCGTTGAAGTTCCCGAACCCGCCACCTATGCTTACGGTGTTATGGGTCTTATCTCCGTAATCGGAATGAAGAAGAGATTCGGCAAGTAAGCCGGATGCAAAAACAGCCTCCTTCGGGAGGCTGTTTTTGTTGAGGGAATAGGGCATAGTTCGCGAAGCGAACACCGGACCCGATGACCCAAAAATAATCCCCCGTTTCATTCAACACGAAACGGGGGATTATCGATAGCTGTGAACTATATGTTACAGTTTAACCTGCTTGACGCTTTCGATTCCGTCGATGGCGGCCAGTTCCTTTACGGTGTCGGCGGATACTTCTCCGTCAAGGTTCATGATCATAATGGCTTTCTTGCCCGCGTCCTTGCGGCCCACGTGCATGGTGGCGATATTGATTCCGGTGGCGCCGATGATGGTGCCGACTTTGCCGATAATTCCGGCTTTGTCGGTGTGGGGAGCGATGATGATGTTGCCTTCGGGGGCAAAGTCCATGGCGAATCCGTTGATGTTGACGATTCTGATGTCTTTGGAACCGAAGAGGGCGCCGCTGACGGAGCACTCATCCTTGTCGGTTTTGACGGACACGGTAATCATGGAGGGGTAGTCCTTGCACTCGCTGTAACGGGTTTCGCTGCCTTCGATGCCTCGCGCCTTGCCCACGTTTACGGCGTTCAGGAAGTTGACGCCGTCGCCCAGGCTGGACTGCAGAAGGCCCACGAGGACGGCGCGGGTGAGGTGGGAGGCCTGAATGCCCGCCAACTCGCCGTAGTACCCGATCTTAACGGAGGTGGGGCCGCCGTTTACCATCTGAGCCGCAAGAGAGGTCATCTTCTCCGCCAGAGGCAGATAGGGGGTTATAACCGCCAGAACGTCGGCGGGAACGGAAGGCATGTTCACGGCGCTGCGGGCGGACTTGCCGGAGAATACGTCGGCAATCTGCTCGGCCACGTCGATGGCCACGTTGATCTGGGCTTCCTTGGTGGAGGCGCCCAGGTGGGGAGTGGTGACCACGTTGGGAAGCTCGAAGAGTTCGGAAGAGAAATCCGGGGGCTCGCTGACGTAGACGTCGATGGCGGCGCCGGCGGCCTTGCCGCTCTTAAGGGCCTCGATGAGGGCGTCGTCGTCGATGATTCCGCCGCGGGCGCAGTTGATGATGCGGACGCCGTCTTTCATCATGGCGAACTGCTCTTTGCCGATGAGGCCCATGGTGTCTTTATTCTTGGGAAGGTGGAGAGTGATGTAGTCGGCTTTGGCGAGGCACTCATCCATGGACAGAAGGCTGATTCCCATGGACTCCGCGGCTTCGGCGGGGAGGAAGGGATCGTAGGCGATGACCTTCATACCGAAGGACTTGCACCGCTTGGCCACTTCCCGGCCGATTTTGCCCAAACCGAGGACCGCCAAGGTCTTGTGGTAAACCTCGTTACCCACAAACTTGCTGCGCTGCCACTGCTTTTCCTTCATGGACATATTCGCCTGAGGAATGTTGCGGGAGAGCGCCAGAAGCATGGCCACGCTCAGCTCCGCCGCGGCGATGGTGTTGCCGGAGGGACTGTTCACGACGATGACGCCTTTCTCGGTAGCCACCGGGACGTCCACATTGTCCACGCCCACGCCGGCTCTGCCGATGATTTTGAGATTCTTCGCCGATTCCAGCACTTTCGCGGTTACCTGGGTGCCGCTGCGGATTACGAGAGCGTCGTAGTTGCCGATGATGGCGCAGAGCTCGTCTTCGGAAAGACCGGTATTCACGTCCACGTCGGCAACGGTCTTAAGGATATCGATACCCTCGGCCGCAAGTTTGTCGCTGACTAAAACTTTTGCCACTTTAAAAACTCCTTGAGATAATATTGGCATAATTACGCCGCGTATATTATACCACAAAACGGGATTAATCTCAATCAGCGGACACGGTCGAACATGGCCTCGGCGTATTCTTTTATGTCAACCGGGTTTATCATGTTGTATTTGGACTTCACCGCATCGAAGTAGGCGGCGATGGATTCCTTTGTGATAATGCGGTTCGACTGGGCGTCGGGAGCGAGACCTTTCCGGGTTTCGAGCCAAGGAGACTCGTTGTGAGTGAAGCGCACGAGAATCTCGCCGCTGTAACAACAGAGGTTGTCTATGACGCTGTCGCAGACGGTTTTCTCGTCGTCGGTTAGGGCGGACATGTCGAAGTCGGTGGGTTTGTCCGCCGGGTGGAACGAGCGGCTTTTGTATTTGGCGTAGATGTTTTTGTACACCGGACCGTAGACCCATGCCTCGCAGTCCTCGGCAAAGAGGAAATCGCCGTTGAAAGCGTAGCCGAAACCCTGAACGTAATAGAGATACTTCTGCAGGGTGAAGGGTGTTATGTCGCCGCAGCGGTACATGAGATATTCCGCCGCCTTGTCGATTTTGCCCGCGCCCGAAAGCAGAGCCTCAACGGCCTTCCGGCTCTTGCGATAGGCCTCCGGGGTTATGGCCTCTTTGTTTTTTTCAAGAAGCGACATGTAGAAGCGGGGATCGTCGTTTATGTGTTTGATTATGTCCGAATAGGCCTTGGAGGGCACGTGACCCTCGCAGTAGCGGGTGTAGGTCTGCTCGCCCCAGCCGAGTAGGAGGGAGAGGGGGCGCTTGCCTATTTTGTACTTTTTCGGCACGGCGGCGATGACCTCCGTGGGCAGGATGCCGTTCTTCTCGCGGTAGACGTCGTAGAGGGCATCGAGATTGAAATCGACGATATCCGGTACAAAAACCAACGAACCGCACTCGTTGCAACGGGCTTCCTTTCCCGTGTAAGTGTAGTCTTTGCCCCGAAGATTTCCGGTTTTCGATAAGGTTTTTACGGTGAATTTTACATCGTCTCTGCATGTTTCGCAGAAAGTTGTTTTTCTCGTCATTGTTTTAGCTCCTTCGGTCTGTCGAACAGGTAATCGGCGGGTTTGTTCGCCTTATGGAAAGATATTACGATAACTCTGTCGCCGTTGCGTTTCTTTATGATATTGAACTTGGTATATATACTTACGGTTTCTTCAATATCGTCTTTCGGAAGCGATACTTGAGGGACAAATAC
Source organism: Abditibacteriota bacterium (assembly GCA_017958015.1). Taxonomy (GTDB): domain Bacteria; phylum Armatimonadota; class UBA5829; order UBA5829; family UBA5829; genus RGIG10368. Next base: position 4,070 of record JAGDDM010000271.1, read on the forward strand.
ATAAAGGGTTTCATGCTTGTATCCGATGTTTGTGTTGCGCAGGGAGTGGCAGAAGTCCTCGACCTTAATATGCAGGAGAATATCCGTCTGTTTGTCGATTCCGAGTTTGTAATTCTCGATAAATAATTCGTTTTCCTTGCGGTTGTCGTTCTGAGATATAATATAACGATCGTTTTTGACGCAGTCTTTGATTACTTTCAAAATCTCGGAACCGTCTTTTTTCGTATAGTTTTGGTTGTAATGCGGGTTTGACATTGTGCACCTCAATCATATTATACCGGATTACGAAGAAATGTCAACCGAAAACGCATTAAATGATACAAAGTTCCACGCCTAATAATACATCCTTGTTTTTCCCGCGAAACGACTTGACGCCCATCGCCCTTAAAAGATATAATAAGTATAAGTGTAATTATAATCCTCAAGGAGGTACACCATGAGACTATCGAAAATCTTTGTCGCCGCCGCGGCCTTCGCGCTTCTGGCCGCCTCGGCCTTTTGCGATGAGGTGCTGCAGGGCACCCTCACCGTGGTATCCGATACCGGTTACATCAAAATGGACGTGAAGGGCGACACCTACGTCATTTCCCCCGCCGCCGGATGCAAAATGCACCGGGCGGAAGCCGGCAAGTCTTTGAAGGCCGCCACCCTCAAAGACTTCGCCAAGGGCGACACGGTTGTGGCTCTCGTGGGCGAGGACGGCAGAGCCTTGTCTCTTAAGGCATACTATTCCATCATCACCGGCGTATTCAAAAACGTTGACGAGAACAACAACGTTTCCTTCGCCGACGGCAGAATATTCAACGCCTCCAAGTACGCCGACGTGATATTCCCCTCCGGCACCGGAGTCATGGGCGATCTTCAGCCCGGCATGAAACTCACCTGCCGGGTTAACCCCAACACCAAGCGCATTTGGACTCTCGTATCCGCCACGGACAAGAAGAAAGCGGCGTCAACCACCGCTCCCAAGGCGGAGCCCGCCAAGACGGAACCCGCTCCCAAGAAGGAAGCCCCCGCGGCCAAAGTCGAGCCCAAGTCCGACGAGCCGGAGGAGATTCCCTCCATCAAGGCCATCGTCGTGAGCGTTCCCGAGGATTTGAAGCCCGGCGACAAACTGAACGTGAAGATTACCGGCACCCCCGAATCCAAGGCTGTTTTTGAGGTTGCCGGACTCATCGGTCCCACGGAGCTTATCGAAACATCTCCCGGCGTGTACAACGGCGGCATCACCGTTCCCAACAAGACCGTCACCGACGCCGTTGTGGTGGGCAAAGTCATAAACGGCGGAGCGACCACCAAGCCCATGCAGGCCGCCAAACTCATATCCGTCACCGCCTCCGAAGAGGGCGCCAAAGCGGTAGCCGCCGCGGCCGCCGCCAAGAAGGCCCAACTTGAGGAAGCCAAGAAACAGAAAGAACAGGCCGCCAAGGACGCGAAAAAGGAGCAGGCCGAGAACCCGGAACCGGTTGAGCCCGCGGAGCCCGTGGAACCCGCCGAGCCGGTGGAACCGGTTGAACCCGTTGAACCCGCCGAACCCGTTAAGCCTTCCGAACCCGTAAAGCCCGCCGAGCCGGTTGCGCCCGCTGAGCCCGTGGTCATCATGTCGCCGGTAAGCGGCACCAATGTGGGCAGCTCCTTCACCGTTGCCGCCACCGCCAAGCCCGGCTCCACGGTTCACGTGAACCTTTCCTACACCAACCGCCTCACCGGCGTGCTCAATCTCTCCGGCACGGTTTTGGACAAGGACTACACCGCCGACGCCAACGGCAACGTGAATCTGGGCAGAATCGAACTGGGTTCTCTCTATTCCGCGAACCTTACTTTCACTCTCACCATGAACTATCCGGACTCCACCACGGCGGCGGTTTCCCGGTTCGTGGCCAACAAAATTTCGAGGAAAAAATAATGGCTAAAATCGTGATTATAGGCAGCTCCAACACCGACATGGTGGCCAAGACGAAGCGTATGCCCGGCCCCGGCGAAACCGTTGTGGGCGGCACCTTCGGAATGGTGGCCGGCGGAAAGGGTGCCAATCAGGCCGTCTGCGCCGCCAGACTGGGCTGCGACACCGCCTTCGTGTGCTGTGTGGGCGACGACGTGTTCGGCGAAAAGGCTCTGGCGGGCTTCAAAGCCGAGGGACTGGACATCTCCCGGGCCAAAACCGTGAAGGGCGTATCCTCCGGCGTGGCTCTCATCATCGTTGACGAGGGCGCGGAGAACTCCATCGTGGTCGCTCCCGGCGCCAACGACGCTCTCACACCCGAAGTGGTGGATGAAGCCGCCGATCTCATCAAAGAGGCGGACATACTCCTTGTTCAGTTCGAGATACCCATGGAATCGGTGGAGCGGGCCATAGAAATCGCCCACGAAGCCGGCACCAAGGTGGTTGTGAACCCGGCCCCCGCCAATGTTTTGTCGAAAAAAGCCCTGTCCATGACGGACGTTATTGTGCCCAATCAGTACGAGGCCGTTCAGATTCTCGGCAAAGATAAAGACTCCCTCACCTCACCCGCCGACACCGCCGCCGAGCTTAAGGCTCTGGGCGTTGGCGCGGTGGTTATAACCCTGGGCTCCAAAGGCGTTTTCGTCAGCGGACCGGAGGGGGACGCGTCGGTGCCCGCCCGGAAAGTTAAGGCCGTGGACACCACCGGCGCCGGCGACTGCTTCACCGCCTCGATGGTCTGCGCCCTCAGCGAGGGAAAGAGCCTTAAAGAAGCCGCGGACTTCGGCGTCAGAGCCTCCGCTCTCTCCGTCACCGAGTTCGGCGCTCAGCCCTCCATGCCCACGAGAAAAGAGGTCGAGGACTTCCTCTGAAAAAGATAAGTTATTCCGCTCCGGGATACGGGGCGGAATTTTTTTTCGGAAAAGGGAACATTTTCGGCGGCGGGGGAGTCTAAAGAGACATCCCATATCAGTGAGGTAAGAAAGAATGAAACTCAGGACTATCGCTTTTACGGTTTTGTTATGCGTTTGCGTATGCGCCGTCTTTGCCTATCCCGCGTCGGAATATAACGCGCTGAAGAGTCTTTACACTTCCGCCGGTCGGAAGGCCGACGTTCCCCCGAATGTGGGCGGCGACGACACGCATATCACGGAGCTTAACCTTGAAAACGCTCACATGTCGAGCACCACGGTTCTGCGCAATTTGGTGAATCTTCCTTATCTGGAGAAGATTAATCTCCGGGGCAACAATTTTACAACGGTACCGGACGGGCTGGAGGTGCTTCAAAACCTTGAGGAACTGGACCTTTCCGGCAACTATTTCACGGAGCTTCCCGCGTTTATCGCGCAGTTGCTCAATCTCCGTGTGTTGAACTTCGGCAACAACCGCCTCGCATCTCTGCGGGAGGATTTCGGCAATCTCACAAGCCTTGAGGTGCTGGACCTGGGCACCAACTGTCTGGACGATTTGCCGGAGAGCTTCGGGAACCTCAAAAATCTTCGAGAGCTGGATTTGGGCGGCTTTACCTCCGCAACACTGCCGGAGTGTCTCTTCTCTCTCACATCTCTTAAGAGTCTCTGCCTCTACGGCATCGGTCTTTCCGACCTCCCCACCGGTTTCTCCGATCTCGCGAACATCGAGGAACTCGAGCTGGGCGGCAACGAGTTTACCGGCATCCCCACCGCGCTGGGCGGTATGAATCTCACCTATTTGGGTTTGGGGGACAACAAGTTCACCGAGTTTCCCGCCGCTCTGTACGCTTTCGCGGGCCTCACCGCTCTCGATTTGTCGAACAATCCCATAGAGGAAGTGCCTTTCGGCTTCGCGCCTCTGGGGAATCTGAAATCTCTCAATCTGTATAATTGCGGTCTTGAGACTCTTCCCTACAATTTCGGCGTTCTCACCGACCTTGAGGAGCTGGATTTGGGCAGCAACGCCATTGCCGAACTTCCCGCGGGCTTTGACGGTCTCACGAGTCTTAAGTCCTTTAATATCGATTACAACGACCTGAACGCTCTGCCCGCCGCCGTGGCCGGTTTAGCGTCCCTTGAGACCCTTTCCGCCTTCGACAACAATCTCACATATCTTCCGGATGATTTCGGTTCCCTCGTCTCCCTGCGGAATCTTGATTTGGACAGAAATCACATCTCCGCTCTGCCGGCGAGTTTCGTGAACTTGTCAAACCTTGAGAACCTATGTCTGCGGTTTAACAATCTCACCGCGCTGCCCGCCGGTTTCGGAAACCTCGCAAATCTCGAGACGCTGTATCTCGGCTTCAACGACCTGACGGCGCTTCCGAGCGATTTCGGCAACCTTACGGGTCTTCGGCGGCTGGGAGTGGATCACAACGACCTTACCCGTCTCCCGGACAGTTTTGTGAATCTCACAAACCTCGAGTTCCTCGACGCCTCCTACAACGAAATCGAGGTGTTCCCGGAGGGTATCGAGGCGCTGAAAGACAACTCGTGGGAAACGTTTCCCAATGTGAAGTTCAACTGTCTCACGGGAGAGGGCGAACTTGAGAGATTGTTGGATAATGTGAGTTACGGATATCCGCGGTCGCAGGTTGTACTTCTTCCCGACGGCGTCAATCCCAGAACGCTTCCCAACGGTACAAGCGTAAAACTCAAAAACGTGGCTCTTATCAACAACGGTTATTACAGTGCTCTTATCCAAAAGGATAATATTTGGGGATTTCATGTCATAATGGACGATGACGACGGTCTTACCCGCACGGTAAACGCTTACGTCAGGCTGAGCGTCGGTAGTACCGGATATGTTAACTGCGTGCTTATCGGCACGGAAGCCGCCGATTCCGACATCGTAATCAAACCCAGATATATGGCCAACAAGGCTTTGGGCGGCGCCGAGTGCGGATTGCAAGCGCCCGTGGGTACGGGTAAGGGCGTAAACACCTTGGGCACGTATGTACGAACAACGGGGAAAGTTCTCTCCGCTTCCGAAGGCTCCGGATATATCTCCGACGGCTCCGTTGAGTCTCTGCGGGTTTGGCGTACTCCCGGTATTGCGGAGGGCGATTACGTTGCTCTCGAGGGAATTGTTATCTCAACCAAAGTTGACGACGTATTTATTCCCGTGCTTTGCTGCACCGACGTAGAAATTCTTAAACACGCCGAATAAAAGGACACACAAAAAGGGCGCCGAGTAAAATCGGCGCCCGATTTGTTTTTGTCAGAAGCTTCCCAGCTGGGCTTGGTCGAAACCGAAAAGCGCTTCGTTTATTTCGAATATATCGTAATTTTCGTTTTCGATGAAGTAGCGGACGATGAGGTCGAACTTGGTGCTTCGGGACAGGGCGTAGCCCGCCTTCCTCAGCAAATCCTCCGTTTCGTCGATACCGAGCTCCAGACCTATCGCCAAAGCCACGGCGGTGGTTTTTTTCGGCTGATAGTCCGGGTGGCTGCGGATTTTGGAAAAGAGTTTGCGGTCGATGTTTGCCTTTTTGTAGCAGGCAACCTCGTCCAGGTTCCGCTCTCGAATGATTCTGAACACCGCTTCGGAGAAACTTTCGTCGATGTCGTCAAAGTTCGGCATGGTGGATGCGGCGCAAACGTCCGCGGAAATTATGAGGGCGTCGTCGTGAAAGTCTTCCGCCACCCGCAAATCCGGATCGAAGCGGCCCCGGCTCAGCTCGTGTTTATATCTCTCCGTGTCCTCGTTTTCGCCGATATATTCCGCGATGTCGCCGAAAAGGGTTTTGCCTATCATGAAACTCCGCTTGTCGTAGACGCAGAGCGTTACGTCAATATCGACGTCGGGGCGGGCGATGAAATCTTTTATTGTGTCAGCGGCCACTCGGGCGGCTTCGGCGGGAGGATAGCCGTACGCGCCGGAGGAAATGAGGGGAAACGCCACCGACTCGCAACCCTTTTCAAGAGCCGCTTCCAGCGAGCGGCGGTAGCAGGATATGAGGGCGTCCTTTTCGCCGTGTCTGCCGTCTCTGTATCGGGGGCCTACGGTGTGAATCACGTATTTGCAGGGCAGGTTGTATCCGCCGGTGACTTTGGCGTCGCCGGTGGCGCAGCCGTTTAATGTTTCGCACTCTTTGAGGAGCAGGGGACCCGCCGCCCGGTGTATGGCGCCGTCAACTCCGCCGCCGCCCAAAAGGGATCTGTTTGCGGCGTTTACTATGGCGTCGCATTCCATGGTTGTGATGCCTTTTCGTATAATTCTAAAGGGCATCGTTTATCTCCAATACGTAAACTTCTTTCGTGTCGGGACCAATGCGGGTCTCCTCCGAACTTCGTATATTCCACAGGGCGTATATCTTTTCGTCGTCCCGTATCACCGCCAGCTTTCCCCGCTTTTCGAGGGGCACCTTCGCGTCGGTGAGAATATCTCCCAACTTCTTGGTGCCCTTCATGCCGAAGGGGCGCATTCTGTCCCCTTCCCGAATGTTTGTGGCTCTCAACGTGCCTTTAATCGCCCTTATATCCGCGTAAATGACCCCTTTGGCGGGTTTCGCGGGTCTTGTGTCGATTCGGCATGTGAGGACGCCGCAGGGGAGAATATCGGCTCCCGGGGTGATTTCGATGTCGAACTCCGGAAAGTCCGGCTTTTGTCTTACGGGTCGGACGGTGAAGACGCCGTTTTTTACAACCGCCTCCGTTTTGCCCTCCGGGAGCGTGAGAACAAAGTCGTCGGCGCGCTCCTTTATCTTTTCGATGTGGTCCCGTGTCACGTCAACCAGATTGCCCCTTACGTTCTCAATCATAAGGCGGATGACGGCGGAGGACAGGGCGGGGTGGAGACTCTCTATCTCCGATACGGGAATCTCCCCGCGGCCGCCTATGAATGTTTTCGCCGAGGACTCAATGAAGTCGTTGTCCTCCAGGGCGGTGTCCGCAAGGGACGTGAGGGCCCGGAGAATGTTCGGGTTGTACTCCTTTAGAGCGGGCAGGAGAACCCGGCGGATTTTGTTTCGGGTGTAGGTCTCGTCGCTGTTGGTGGAGTCGGTGCGGTAAGGTCGGTTCCGCTCCGCCAGATAGGCTTCGATTTCTTCCCGGGAGGTCTCGATGAGAGGGCGGATGATGTTGCCGGAGACCGGGCGGATGGAGCCCAGGCCCCTATTGCCGGTTCCCCGAATGATGTTCATGAGGACCGATTCCGCTCTGTCGTCGGCGGTGTGGGCAAGGGCGATTTTCGCGCCGATTTTCGACGCCGTCTCCGCCAGGAAAGCGTGGCGGAGAACTCTGGCTCCCTCCTCGACGCCCAGATTATTCTCGCGACAGTAGGCGGGCACATCGCCCCGTCCGGCGTAAAAAGGAAGGTTAAGCTCCGATGCCAGATTTCGGGAAAATTCCTCGTCGCCGTCGCTTTCCGCCCCACGAATCATGTGGTTGAAGTGGCAGACCGCAAGGCGCGCGTTCTCGAACTCCGTGAGAGCCAGGAGCATGGCCACGGAATCCGCTCCCCCGGACAGGGCGCAGAGCACGCTGTCGCCGGGGGCAATCATGTTGTATTTTAATATGGTTTCCCGAAGTTTCATAGTTATATTATAGCACAAAAGGCACTTTGAAAAAATGTGTGGTATAATATAGGGTAGAGGCGGAACCGAACGCCTCCGAAATCTTTGTCGGCAGGGGGTGAGAGTATGAAAGAGTTGGATGTTGTCAGGCTCACGGAGGAATTCAAGGGGCTTCCCGTCGGTACCGAGGGCACTATTGTCTTGGAGTATGACGGCACCTGTTTCGAAGTGGAGTTCTTTGACGATGAGGGCGATACAATCGACGTGCTTATGACTCCGGCGAATGTGTTGCGATTGTGTTGGGAATACGTGCCTATGAGCGACAAAGTGATATGCGAAAAATGCGGCGCCGAGATGGAGCCCATCGACAAGAACACTCCCGTCGGAATGACGTGCCCCGAGTGCGGATGGGGGTGGGCCACCACCTACATCGATCCCCTGCTTGAGGACAGCGAAACATACGAGGTGGTGTTGGCCGCCGGAAACAAGCAATCCGAAGACGTAATCGCGGCGGTGGCGGATATCGCCGGGTGCAACTTCCTGCGGGCGAGACAGCTTGTGGCCGAAGCGCCGGTGACGGTATTCTCCGGCGACGCTCCCTCGGTGAAAGACGCTGCCGAAAAACTTGAGTCGGCGGCGGCGGATTACGAAATCAAACCTGATTTTCCGCATGAAATTCGGAGGTTGAAATGAAGACAGTTAAATTGATGAATGAGTTTTTGCACGGTCCCATATGGATAATCGACGATGAGGGTTGGATCACCGATGATCTTCCGCTCGTAAACGATGATCCAGTTTTAAAGGAACTGAATGAGCGAGCCATGGAGATGTATGACAACTATTACGAGTTCGACTCTCACGACGTTGCCTGTTGGTTCAATCATGAGCAAGAGAAAGCCGATAAGGACATAATGCTCGATATAATCAACAAGATAAAGGCACGTCTCGATGAAATCAACGACGGTTCCTTTGTGGTTGAGGACTATGTGACGGAGCACCTTAAAAATCTCTGACAGACGCGAAAACGCCGAGGCGGTTGACCTCGGCGTTTTTTATGATTTACTCCTCGGAAAGAAGCATTCGCATCAGCGATGGCGTGTGGGTCACCACAAGTTTGCAATCCGGCAGCGCCCGCTCGTCGTAGGGGAGGGTTGTGCCCATATCCCGGCGGGAGTCGAAGAGGATAAACGGCACCGGGTTGGCGGTGTGGTTGCCGGTGGCTATGGGAGTGGGGTGGTCGGGCATGAGGAGAATCTTGTAGGGCTCGGCGAGGTTTTCGCAGAAGTCCAAGATAGTGCCCAGAACATCTTTGTCGCAGCTTTCGATGGCGGCGATTTTTTTGTCGGCGCTCTTTTCGTGGCCGGACTCGTCGGGAGCCTCCACGTGGGTCCACACGAAGTCGTACTTCTTCGCCTGCTCCACCGCCTTTTCGCCCTTGCCCTTGTAGTTGGTGTCGATGTAGCCGGTGGCGCCGGGGACGTTGGTAATATCAAGACCGGCGAGGCGTCCGATACCCTTAATGAGGTCCACCGCCGCCACAACGGC
>JAGDDM010000039.1 GCA_017958015.1 Abditibacteriota bacterium
CCCTTATTCCCCTCTTCTGCGGCAAGGGTATGTACGGGATCCACGTCCACACCGCGGCCATCGAGTACGGCGTCAAGGTCAGCGGCGCCACCGTCCACTTCGTAAACGAGGAATACGATCTGGGTCCCATTATCGCCCCGAAAACGCTCCCCGTCCTGGACGACGACACACCGGCAACCCTGGCCGCCAGAGTTCTGGAAAAGGAGCACGAGTGCTACGTCGAGTCCGTAGCCCTCTTCTCCCAAGGCAAACTCAAAGTCGAGGGACGGAAAGTCATAAGACTTTAATTATACGATCCCTCCGAAAAGCTTCGGAGGGATTTATTTATAGGATCTACGGTGGTTCAAGGCAAAGCATATGTCCTACCGCATTATACCCATAGTACAAGGAGAGTAGAATTATGTCCAAATTCCTCATCATTATCGCTTTATCCCTTCTCTCCGCCGCCGCTTTCGGCGCCGTCACCGGTCAGGCCGTCAGCAAGGACGCGGACAAAGTCGTCACCGTATCGACGGAGACGGACAACACCCTTCACAAAAATCCCGCCGTCACCGCCGGACTGGATATAATTCCGGTTAAAGGCGGCGTCAAGGTCACCGCCGGAAAGTGCCTCATTGACGGCAAGACGGTGACGGTAAAAAAAGATACGTTCGTTCCGGTGGCTCCCGGCGCCTCCGCTTCCGTGGTGAACGAACAACTCAAAGTCCCCTTTGCCGAGCCCTTCCTTTTCATCAACGGCACTCCCCTCCGGGGGCCCTTCGGCATCGAGATGGGCACTCTGGGTTCCTACAACATCGGATCCCTGATTCTCCGCAAGTCCCCCTACGGCAAGCCTCTCACCGCCGGTAAGGACTACGTAACCGAGGACTCTTTCGCTATGGTCTGCTTGCCCGAGGGCTCCGCTCTTTCCCCCGATGAAACCCTCTACGCTTCCTACTCCTACTCCCTGCTGCGGGTGGACGGCCTCTTCGTCACAAAGAGCGGCAACATAACTCTTGCCAAGGGCAAAGCCGCCGTGGTTCTGCCGTCTATACCCGAGGGTCCCAAGGGCAGTCTGCGAATTGCCAACATCTTCCGCCCCTTCCGGAGCCGCGAGGTAACCGAAAATGACATTTTCACCACCGGCGAGACGGCAAAGGACGCCAAGACCTGCTCCAAAGCCGGTTTCATTCCCAAAACAATGGAGAAGATTAAATCCGGTAAGCCGGTGACAATCGTCTGCTGGGGCGACTCCGTCACCGCCGGCGGCAGCCCGTCCCGCCCGGAAAACGTCTACGTTTGGGTATTCGAGCGGATGCTGAAAGCAAAGTACCCCAAGGCCAACATCACCGTCATTCAGGAGGGCGAGGGCGGCTCCAACACCCTCAACTGGATTTACCCCGACACCCACCCCTTCAGCAACGACAGATGCAAGTTCGAGGAGCGTGTGGCGGCCCACAAGCCGGACCTCGTCACCGTTGAGTTCGTAAACGACGGCGGATTCTCCAGAGACCAACTGAACGCCTCATACGGCGAGATCACAAAACGCTTCGCCGACCTCGGTTGCGAGTGCATCCTCATCACCCCCCACTTCGTCACTCCCTCCTGGATGGGCGCCGACAGCGTGAAATGCGGCGAGACACGGGATTACACCCGTTTCCTGCGGGAGTTCGCCGCGGAAAGAAAGCTGGCTATCGCCGACGCCGCCGCGCGCTGGGAGCACCTGAAATACGAGGGCATACCCTACGCCGTTCTCCTCACCAACGGAATCAATCATCCCGAGGACACGGGTCACAGAATGTTCGCGGAGGAACTTATCAAATGCTTTGATTAACTTTTACGGGCCGATTGTCGGCAACCACTCATCATAAGCAAAGGACACAAACATGATCAGCGTAAAATATATAATTTTACTCACCCTTATCTCCGCCGCCGCCATGGCCAAGAACCCGAACATCATAGGCGGCCTCAACGTATTCCCCGCCGAGGGAGGCGTCAAAGTCACCGCCGGAAAGTGCGCGATTAACGGCAAGGTAGTCACCGTCCCGGAAGACGTTGTTCTGCCCGTCAAGGTGGGCAGCAGAGCCGTCGTGTGCAACGAGGAAGTCAAAGTCCCCGTCACCAAGCCCAACATTTTCGTGGCAGGCTACAGAATCAAAGGCCCCTACGGCGGCGACATCAACGCCCTGGGTTCCTACAACCCCGGCTCCATGGTTCTCCGCAAGTCCCCCTACGGCAAACCCCTCATTGAGGGCAAGGACTTCGTCATGGAAGAAAACTACGCCATGCTTTGCCTCACGGAGGACTCCTCCGCCTCTCCCGACGAAACCCTCTACGCCTCCTATTCCTACAAGTTGGTGCGTATCGACTCGGTTTTCGTCACCGCGGACGGCAAGGTGGTTCTGAAGGAAGGCAAACCGGAAGTGACGCTGGCGAATGTGCCGGAATGTCCGCCCGGTACGCTCCGTGTGGCCAACATCTTCCGCCCCTACAATTGCGGGAAAGTGACCGCCGACGACATTCTTCTCCCCTCCGAGACCGCCGCGGAAGCCAAAACCCGCTCCAAGAAAGGCCTCATTCCGAGGACCATGGCGAAGATTAAATCCGGCGAGCCGGTGAAAATTGTCTGCTGGGGCGACTCCGTCACCGTGGGCTACTGCGCCACCGCCCCGGAGAAGCGCTACGTGGACCTCTTCACGTCCATGCTGAACGAGAAGTACCCTAGGGCGAACATCGAGGTCATAAACGAAAGTTACAGCGGCTCCACCACCGCCCAGTGGGTATTCCCGGATGAGTTCCCCAAGGAAACCTGCGACTTCGAGAAGCGTGTCATCTCCCACAAACCGGACCTTGTGACCATGGAGTTCGTAAACGACTCCGGCATGTCCATGGACACGGTGAAAAGAACCTACAACAGAATACTCGAGCGCTTCAGAGAGGAAGGCATCGAGTGGATTATCATCACGCCCCACTTCATCATCCCCGGTTGGATGGGCGCCGATAAGTATCAGTGCGAGGAGCCTCGGGGGTTCGTTCACTACGCCCGGAAACTGGCCGCCGAGAACAACGTCGCCGTGGCCGACGCCGCCGAGCGCTGGAACCACCTGAAATACGAGGGAATCCCCTTCTACACCTATCTCACCAACGGAATTAACCACCCCGACGACAGAGGACACCGCCTCTTCGCCGAGGAAATGATTAAATGTTTCGATTAATGGAGCTGTTACAATGACAAACACAATTCCGCTCGCGATTCCCGCTCTCCTGCTGGCAACCGCAGCCTTCGCGGTGGTTGACGGCGGCGTCCCCGCCAAAAACGCCTCGGACGTAAAAACCGTCAAAGTAAACGCCGACACCGCAGGCAAGAACCCGGCGGTCATAAGCGGCTTGGACATCATACCTGCCAAAGGCGGCGTCAAAGTCACCGCCGGCAAGTGCAAAATAGGCGGCAAAGTCGTCACCGTCAAAACCGACACCATTCTCCCCGTGGCCCACGGTAACGCCGTAACGGTGGTGGACGAACCCATCAAGGTTCCTGTCTGCGAACCCTCCGGTTATTGGAACGGCGCCCGCCTCAAGGGTCCCGACGGCAACGACACCAACTGCCAGTTCGCCTACAACTCCGGCACCGCCGTCCTCCGCAAAGAACCCGGCGGCAAACCCCTGGTTCTCGGCAAAGATTTCACGGTCAGCGACCCCTTCGCCCTTCTGGGTCTCACGGCCGACTCCGCCGCAAGTCCCGACGAGACTCTCTACGTGTCCTACATCTACTCCCTGCTGCGGATTGACTCCGTCTTCGTCACCCCCGAGGGCAAGATAGCCCTCGCTAAAGGCAAGCCCAGCGTGAACCTGCCGGAGCAGCCCAAGGCGAAGCCGGGATGCCTCAGACTCGCCAACATCTACATACCCTACCGCTCGGTTTCCGTGAAGCCGGAGGACATATATCCCGTGGTCGAGGGCGCCGACAAGGTCAAGACCCTCTCCCGGCAGGGCAATTTGGCAAAGACAATGGCGAAGATCAAATCCGGCCAGCCGGTGACAATCGTCTGTTGGGGCGACTCCGTAACCCAGGGC
>JAGDDM010000272.1 GCA_017958015.1 Abditibacteriota bacterium
CTGAATCGAACTCATGGCCTTCACTATCTCCGGCGCCGCCGCCGCGTAGCCCAGTCTCCAACCGGTCATGGAATAGGCCTTGGACAAACCGTTGACGGTGATTGTCAGGGCCTTGATATCCTCTCCGAAGGAAGCGATGCTAACATGCTCCGCTCCGTCGTAGATAATCTTTTCGTAAATCTCATCGGACAACACCAAAATGCCGTGCTTCACCGCCACCTTGGCGATGGCTTCCAAACTCTCCCGGGAGTAGATCCCGCCGGTGGGGTTGGAAGGACTGTTCAGAATGAGCATTTTCGTATTGGGAGTGATGAGGCTCTCAAGGGTTTCGGCGGTGAGAACAAAGCCCTCCGCCTCCTTGGTGGCGGCGATAACCGGCACGCCCCCGGCCATCTTGACGATTTCCGGATAGCTGACCCAGTAGGGAGCCGGGATTATGACCTCGTCGCCGGGGTCGATGGTGGCAAGAACCGCGTTGTAGATGGAGTGCTTGGCGCCCACGGAAACGATGATGTTCTCGGGCTTATACTCCAAACCGTTGTCCCGCAAAAGTTTGGCGCAGACGGCCTTCTTGAGATCCGGTGTGCCGCTGGCTGCGGTGTACTTGGTAAAGCCCTTGTTTATGGACTCTACGGCCGCGTCCTTGATGTATTGGGGAGTATCGAAATCCGGCTCGCCGGCGCCGAAGGAAACCACATCGATTCCCTCCGCCTTCATCTGCTTCGCCTTGGCGGTGATTGCCAGTGTGGGGGAAGGAGAGATTCCGGCGGCTCTTTTTGATATAATACTCATTTGTTCTTTCCTGAATTAATCGGTAAACTTTTTGAAGATGGTGGTGGCGTTCTGACCGCCGAAGCCGAAGGAGTTGTTCATGACGTAAGTGAGCTTACAGTCTCTGGCTTCGTTGGGCACGCAGTCCAGGTCGCATCGGGGATCCTGCTCGACCAGGTTTCTCGTGGCCGGAACAACGCTTTCGTTTATGGCCTTGACGCAGACGATGCCCTCAACGGCTCCCGCCGCGCCCAAAAGGTGGCCGGTCATGGACTTGGTGGCGCTGACCTGAGTCTTATAGGCGGCGTCGCCGAATGCCATCTTTATGGCCTTTGTCTCCTCCGGGTCTCCCACGGGAGTGGATGTGGCGTGGGCGTTGATGTAATCAATCTGCTCGGGAGCGATGCCCGCCCACTTCATGGCCATGCGCATGCTTCTGGCGGCTCCGTCGGCGGAATTGGCCACCATGTCGTAGGCGTCGGCGCTGCAGCCGTAGCCCACAAGCTCGGCGTAGATGGTTGCGCCCCGCTTTTTGGCGTGCTCAAGTTCCTCCAAAATCAAAACACCGCTTCCCTCGCCCATAACGAAGCCGTCGCGGTTGATGTCGAAGGGACGGCTGGCGTGTTCGGGGTCGGAATTGTTGGTGGAAACGGCTTTCATGGTACAGAAACCCGCGTAGGACACGGGTCTGATGGCCGCCTCGGCGCCTCCGGCGAACATAACGTCCGCGTCGTCCCGCTTAATCATATGCCAAGCCTCTCCTATGGCATGGCTGGCGGTGGCGCAAGCCGAAACCACGGACATGCTGGGGCCCTTCGCGCCGGTCTGAATCGCGATGACTCCGCTTGCCATGTTGGAGATGAGCATGGGTACAAAGAAGGGACTGACCCTGCGGGGGCCGCCCTTCAAAAGGGCGTTGTGGTTGTTCTCCCACGTCTCGGTGCCGCCGATGCCGGAACCGATGAGAGTTCCCACTCTGGGCGCCTCTTCCTCGGTTATTTCGAGACCGCTGCTTGCGAGAGCCTCGAAAGCCGCCGCCAAAGCGTACTGGGCGAACCTGTCCATTCTTCTGGCAAGTTTGGCGTCCATATAGTCGGCGGGATCGAAACCTTTGACCTCACCGGCGATTTTGGTGGCGTGCTGCGAGGTGTCGTAATGGGTTATGGGGCCGATGCCGTTGCGGGCGGCCTTGACGCCTTCCCAAAAGTCGGCGACGTTATTGCCCAGCGGCGTAATCGCGCCCATGCCGGTAACAACTACTCTTCTGTCCTGCATGTTACTCTACCGTAAAACCTTAAACATAAATTGAGGTTTGGATAATACCGGATCACCCAAACCCCCTTTTGTCCGAAATTACTGCTCGGCGAGCTTGGCGTCGATGTATTCGACAGCCTGAGCCACCGTCTTGATGTTCTCGGCGTCCTCATCCGGAATCTGAATCTCGAATTCGTCCTCAAAGCCGATGACGAGGTCCACGACGTCCAGAGAATCGGCGCCCAGATCGTTGATGAAGGAAGCGTTGTCGGTGATATTCGCCGCGTCCACTTTAAGGCGATCGACGACTACATTCTTTACGCGTTCGAGAGTTGACATTTTGTATAACCTCCTGAGGTTGATTGGGGAAAGGTTGTTTCCCGTATTTACATTACCATACCGCCGTCTACGGGGATTACCTGACCGGTGACGTAATCCGCCGCGGGAGACGATAAAAATAAAACCACATCAGCAACATCGTCCGGCGTTCCCAGTCTCTTGAGGGGAATCATGGCGGAGATGTTCTGCTTGCTTGCCTCGGGCATTTCCTCGGTCATAACCGTCTGAATGAAGCCCGGAGCCACAGCGTTAACGTTGATACCGCGGGAACCCAGTTCCTTGGCGGAAGTTTTCGTAAGGGCGATAACGCCGCCCTTGGAAGCGGAATAGTTGGCCTGACCTGCGTTGCCCATGATGCCCATGACGCTGGCGGTGTTGACGATTTTACCGCTGCGGGCCCGCATCATAATCTTGGCGGCGGCCTTGGTGCAGTTGAACACGCCCTTCAGGTTGGTGTCCAGAACCATGTCCCATTCCTTCTCGCTCATGCGGAGGATGAGATTGTCTCTGGTGATACCGGCGTTGTTTACGAGGATGTCGATTCTGCCGAACTTGTCCATGGCGGCCTCGAACATCTTGTCCACGTCCTCTACGCTGCTTACGCTGCCGTAAACGGCCAGAGACTCAACGCCCAGTTCCTTCACTTCCGCGGCGACGCTGTCGGCGGAAGCGGGATCGAAATCCGCTATAACGATGTTCGCGCCTTCAGCGGCCATCTTGAGAGCGATGGACCGCCCGATGCCCTTGCCGTTTCTGCCGGCGCCGGTGATGAAAGCGACTTTGCCTTTCAAAAACATTTTCTTCTTCTCCTTAAAGGGCCTCAAGGGAATCCTTAGTCCCGGCGGAAGCGATGCCCGCGTCGGGAGCTATCCGTTTGATAAGCCCCGCGAGAACCGCCCCGCTGCCCAATTCGATAAAGTTTTCGACTCCGAAACCGACCATCGCCTCAACGGACTCAACCCAGCGGACGTTGCCGGTTATCTGCTTGATAAGATTTTCCCGAATCTCATCCGCCTCGGTCTCCGCCTTTGCCGTGAAGTTGGCAAAAACGGGAATAGCGGCATCCTTAATGTCGGCCTCGGCCACAACCGCGGCCATTTCCTCGGCGGCGCCGTCCATAAGGGCGGAATGGAATCCTCCGCTGACCTTCAGCGGCAGCGCCCGTCTGGCTCCGGCGGCCTTGGCCAGTTCGCAGGCCTTCGCCACAGCGTCCTTCTCGCCGGATATAACCGTCTGAATGGGACTGTTGAAGTTGGCGGCGGTAACTATGCCCGCGACGCTCGCTTCGGCGGCTATTTCCGCCACCTTTTCGGGAGCGAGACCCAGCACGGCGGCCATGGAACCGGGCCGCAGTTCGGCGTACTTGTTCATAAACTCCGCCCGCTTGCGGATGAGCCGCAGTCCCTCTTCAAAGGTGAAGGCTCCCGCGGCGCAGAGAGCCACATACTCGCCCACGCTGTGTCCGGCGGCGCATA